>JAWWPV010001188.1:0-3637 GCA_033854775.1 Trebonia sp. | reverse complement strand
CGATCATTGCCTTCCCGGTGATGCGGACCTCGTCCGTACCGTCGATCTCGGTGAGCAGCACCCGGACGCTCTCTTCCAACGCGGTGGGGATGTTCTTACCCACGTAGTCGGCGCGAATGGGCAGCTCCCGGTGGCCGCGATCCACCAGAACGGCGAGTTGGACCATGCGCGGCCGGCCGAGATCGGCCAGGGCGTCGAGCGCCGCCCGGATCGTGCGACCGGAGAACAGCACGTCATCGACGAGAATGACGCGCAGACCGTCGATGCCGTCCGAGGGGAGATTGGTGGGACCGAGGGCGCGGGCGCCGCGCAGCCTCAGGTCGTCGCGGTAGAGGGTGACGTCCAGCGTGCCGACGGGCACCTCAATGCCCTCGAACGCGTGTACCCGGCTGGCCAGGCGGCGAGCCAGCGGCACACCGCGCGTCGGCACCCCGAGCAGGATCGTGTCCCGGGCACCGTCGGTCTTTTCCAGAATCTGGTGCGCGATCCGGTCCACGATGCGGGGCAGATCAGCGCTCGAAAGGATCACTTTCGGCTGGGCAGTCTCACGGTAGGCCAAAGCGGACCTCCTTCCCCGCCTCACGGGACGGGTCGTTAAAGGATGTCGAAGGGACGTGCTCGGCACGTTCGCGACCTTGCGAACATACCTGCGGGACTCTAGCAAGTGAGGTGACCATGACAACGGACCGGTCCGAACACTTGACCACGTGTCGTACCCAAAGTACCGTCACGCTCCGTAACGATAGCTGGGGAGAAACCCCCGGGCCCGTCACTGGGGAGTGTCTGATGCCATCTGAGTACGCCAAGTCACTCGGCGCGCGACTCCGCTCGATCCGCCAGCAGCAAGGACTCTCTCTGCAGGGCGTCGAGGAAAAGTCGTCCGGGCGCTGGAAGGCCGTGGTCGTCGGTTCATACGAACGCGGAGACCGGGCGGTGACCGTGTCCCGCTTGGCCGAGCTGGCCGACTTCTACCGCGTGCCGGTTGCCGAACTGCTGCCGGAAGGCGGCTCCACCCGCTCGGACTCGGCCGGCAAAATCGTGCTTGACCTGGAAAAACTGTACGACCACTCGACCGACGACCTGGCCTACGTGGCGAAGTATGCGCGCGCCATCCAGCAGGCCCGCGGCGACTACAACGGCCGGGTGCTGTCCATCCGCGCGGACGACCTACGGGCACTGGCGATCGTGTACGACGATTCCCCCACCGGCCTGGTGGACCGTCTCAACGAGCAGGGTGTCCTGGTCGAAGACCCACGCGCCTTCTTCAATTCCTGATCAACTTTGACGCCCGGCGCGTCGTCTGCGGCGCGGATGTGCTCGGCTGGCCCTTCTCGGCGCGTCGACCGCATCTCCCCACGGACGGCGAGCCGAAGCGCCTCGCCTACGGCGTGGCGTACTCGGCGATCCGGGCCAGCAGGCCGTTGAGGAAGCGCGGCGAGTTATCGGTCGAGAGTTCCTCGGCCAACTCCACCGCCTCGCTAACCGCCACCGCGTCGTCGATGTCATCGCGGAACACGATCTCGTACACCGCGATCCGGGACAGGTTGCGGTCAACGGCGGGCATGCGGTCAAGCGTCCAGCCCTCGGCGTACGAGGAGATCAGCTCGTCGATTCGAGAAGCATTTCGCTCGACGCCCTCCACCAACTCCACCGCATATGCCATGTGATCGGGCATTCCGGGCGACAGTCGCTTCAGGGTGTCGGACAACACACCAGCGGCGGAGATGTCGCGAAGATCGGCGGAGTAGAGGACGTCGAGCGCGCGCCGGCGGGACTTGCGCCGGGAAGGGTTGAAGGCTGGTGGCGCCATCGCGGGTCAGGCGCGACCAAGGTAGCGCCCGTCGCGGGTGTCCACCTTGATCTTCTCGCCATTGACGATGAACAGCGGCACCATCACGGTCGCGCCGGTCTCCACGGTGGCCGGCTTGTTGCCGCCGGTGGACCGGTCGCCCTGCAGGCCCGGCTCGGTGTAGGTGATCTCGAGAACCACGCTGGTCGGCAGTTCGACGTACAGCGGCACACTCTCGTGCACCGCCACGGTGACCTCGGCCTCGGGCAGCAGGTAGTTGGACGCCTCGCCGATGGTGACCGCGGGGACCGGGATCTGCTCGTACGACGCGAGGTCCATGAAGATGTAGTCCTCGCCGTCGGCGTAGAGGTACTGCATGGTCCGCTTGTCGACGCTCGCCGTCTCGACCTTGGTGCCGGCGTTGAACGTCTTGTCCACGACCTTGCCCGAGAGCACGTTCTTCAGCGTGGTGCGGACGAACGCGCCACCTTTGCCGGGCTTGACGTGCTGAAACTCCACAACGGACCAGAGTTCTCCGTCGAGGTTGAGCACCAAACCGTTCTTAAGGTCGTTCGTCGTGGCCATGAGAGGTCGATGTCACTTTCGGGTGGGTGGGCACGGCGCGCGTGCGGGACGGCGATCCTTGTTCGAGTGCTAGCCGTTCGGGTGCCAACTCTTCGGGTGCTGATTCTTCAGCTCCTGGTTGTTCACCTTTAGCAGGAGCGAAACCTGACGAAGTCTACCCGCAGATTTCACCTACGGCGCCCTCGGCACCCCACTCAACCATATGGTTGATGCCCTAGCCACCGGCCACGTCATTGCCGACCTTCGCATCGAGCGGTCTCTTCGGGCGCCGCCGAGCAGGTCTGACACGCGTTGACCTCCGACGTCCCGCGACAACCACCCGGCGGGCTGGTCTGACTGCCTGCGCCGGCCTCCCGCCCATCGCGATCCCATCGTCCGCCAACCTTGGACTCCTACGAACCTTGACTTTTAGGAAACTTTCCATATAGCTTGGCCTCGATGAAGGCAGCGCTTCGCGGCAGCGCTTCGATCGAGGCGGTGAGGGCATACCTCACCAGCCGGGGGCCGCACCTAACCCGGAAGGCAAACCATGGCGAGACGTTCGATCCGCATCTCACTCGTCGCGGTCCTGGTGGCCGCCGGTGGGGTCACCGCACTCATCCTGGCTCAACCGGCGCTCGCGGCAACGGCCGCCTTCACCAGGACCTCGACCTGGGACACCGGATATCAGGCCCAGTTCACGATCACCAACAACACGTCGTCGACGACCACGAACTGGACCGTGCAGTTCGATCTACCCGTCGGGACCTCGATGGGCACCTACTGGGACGCCCTGGTCACCGCCTCCGGCCAGCACGTGACCGCGACCAATCGCAGTTACAACGGCAACCTGGCACCCGGCGCCAGCACCACATTCGGATTCGTCGCGGTCGGCACCGGCAACCCGACCAACTGTGCGGTTAATGGGGTCGCCTGCGGCGGGGGCGGTAGCCCGACGCCCACCCCGACCAGGCCACCAACGACCGCCCCACCCACGACGGCCCCGCCAACCACCATCCCGCCGACCACCATCCCGCCGACGACGGCACCGCCAACCAGCACACCGCCGGGCGGGGGCACCATACGGGTCGCGCCCTATGTGGACATGGGAGCCTGGCCGACGCCGTCGCTCACGCAGATGGCCTCGGCCGGCAACCTGAAGAGTTTCACGCTCGGGTTCGTGACCGCGTCCGCGTGCAAGGCGATGTGGTTCAACGCATACGACCCGCGCCAGCAGTGGGGCCTCGTAGCGCGATGGTCGTAAGAAAAGACGGTCCCGTCAAA
>JAWWPV010001187.1:0-2903 GCA_033854775.1 Trebonia sp. | reverse complement strand
CGTCAGCGACGGGATGACGCCGAACCCCTTGGCGAAGGTCATCTCCTGCTGCGAGGTGGTAAGGAACTTGACGAAGGCTATGGCGCCGGCCAGGTTGCTCTGCTGCTTCGGCACGCCCCAGCAGTTGGTGAACGACAGCGTCGCGCGCGTGCCGGCCGGTCCGGCCGGCAGCGGGTAGACCTTGAACTTGACGTTCGGGTAATCGGACTGCAGCTCGCCGTTCTCCCAGTTGCCGATGATGTCCATCGCGGCCTTGTTCTCGCCGAATGCCTGGCCGCTGAAGCCAGCGCCCATCTGCGACGGGAACTTCATGACGCCCTGGTTCAGCATGCCCTTGACGAACGTGAGCGCCGCGACGTTCTGCGAGCTGTCCAGCTCGACCTTGGTGCCGGCCGCGTTCGTGACGGTTCCGCCGTTCTGGTAGAAGAACTCGTCGATGCCAGAGTGCGTCTGGTCGATGGTCAGGCCGGCCCGGCCGCCGGTGGTCAGCTTTTTCGCGTCCGCCTCGAGCTGGGTCCAGTTGGACGGCGGCGCGCCGAGGCCGGCTTGCTGCCAGTCAGTGGTGTTGATGTAAAGCGCGAGGGTGGATGCGTCCTTCGGCTCGCAGGTGAAAGTGCTCTTGTACGTGAATGCCTGGGTGAGCGCCGACGCGAAGCCGCCGGCGTTGGGCAGGGTGGACGGGTACGGGTCGAGGACGCCGTCCTTGACGTAGTTCTGGAACGTCAGCGGGTCGAGGTAGAAGACGTTGGGCGGCGTGCCGCCGGAGAATCCCTGCGCCACCTGCTGGGTGAGGTTGGACGCCGCGATCACCTGCACAGGGATGCCGCTCTGCTTGGTGAATGCCTTCGCCGCTTGCTGCACCGCGGCCGTTTCCGCGGTCCCACTCGAGCCGAACATCAGCGTCAGCGCGGACTTGTTGGGCGTGGCGCTGGCGACGCTACTCGCTGACGAGGAGCCGAATCCGTTGCCGGAGGAGCAGGCCGTGGAGAGTACCGCGAGCCCGGCGGCCGCCAGGGCCGCGATGACGTTCTTGGATCTCATGATGTCCTCTTCTCGGGGGATGGTGCGGAGCTGCGTATGACGAGGCGTGGCTCAAGCAGCGCGCGGGGCCGGACGGCGCGCTTGCCCGCGCCGCTACCGGGGGAAAGGAGCCTGTCCAGTGCGACCAGGCAGGCGTCGGCCACCTCGTCCAGTGGCTGCGCCACGCTGGTCAGGCCCACCGCGGCGGCCGCGGTGGAGTCGTCGAAGCCGATCACGGCCACGTCCCGGCCCGGGACGAGGCCGCGCGCGGTGATCTCGGTCCATGCGCCGAGCGCGACCGTGTCGCTGACGCACACGAAGGCCGTCGGCGGGTCGGCCGCCTCCAGCAGCCTGGCGCAGCCCTCGCGGCCCTGCGCCAGGTCGTCCTCCAGCCGCGCAAACCGCCCGTCGGTCGGCAGGCCTGCCGCCTGGCAGGCCTGCTCCCACCCGGCCTTGCGGTCCTCGCCCACGTCGGAGTCCTCCGGCCAGCCGAGGAACGCGATGCGCCGGTGACCGGCCGCGATCAGGTGCTCGGTGGCCGTGCGCTCCCCGTGCGCGCCGTCCACGTCCACCCACGGGTGCGTGCCGGCGGCGCCCCAAGGACGGCCGAACGTTACGAAGGGGACGCGCTTGCGGCGCAGCCACGATATCCGGCGGTCGGCCGAATGCGTGCCCGTGATCACGAAGGCGTCGAGCGTGTAATCGCTGAGCAGCTGGTCGTAGGCCCGGATCTCCTCGTCGTCATCGACCGCGGTGAACAGCAGGATCCGGTAACCGGACTTCTGTGCCCGGCGGGTGAGCGCGTGCAGGAAGGCGTTGTGCAGTTCGCCCTTCCACTGGCCGGGCTCTGGGATGATCACCGCGATGAGGTGGGACCGCTGGGTCCGCAGCGTCTGCGCTGCCTTGAGCGGCCGGTACCCGGTCGCCGCGATCACCGCTTCGACCCGCTCGCGGGTCTCGGCGCGGACCAGGTGCGGCGCGTTGATCACGTTCGAGACAGTCTGCAGCGACACGGAGGCGGCCTTCGCGATGTCGGCCATCGTCGGACGCTGTGCTGGCACGCTGATCCTCTTTGATCGTTAAATTTGAACGATCAATTTGATCGTTCAAAGCACTGCTAGGATCACGCTGACGGCACGCCACTGTCAAGCTTTGCCGGTCATAAGGCGACAACTTACGACGAAGCGGAAGAGGCGATCGATGTCCGCGCTTGACCAGCCCTGGCTGCACGATCTCGTCACGGTGCTGAGTGCGCCGACCGCGGTGCTCAGCGAGCCGAGCGGCCAGGTCCGTGACGGCAGCAACGGCGAGGGGGTGCTGCACGCCGACGTGCGGGTGCTGTCCCGGGCGGTGCTCACGGTGGGCGGGACCGAGCCGGCGCCGATCGGCAGCGGGCTGGACGGCCCGCGGTCCGCCTGGTTCGTCGCGGTGCCGAGGGCGCTCGGCGACGACATCGTCGACCCGACGGTCAGGATCGAGCGGGAGCGGACCGTCGCACCGGGCGAGGTGAGCGAGCGGATCCGGGTAGTCAGCTTCGCCGACTCCGGCGTCGACACCGAACTCGTCCTCACCGTCGCCGCCGACCTGGCCAGCCTTGGTGACATCAAGGCGGCGCGGGCGGGGGAGCGTGTGCCCCTGACCCCGGGTCGCGACGGTCTGAGCTGGGGTGACGGGGAACTGGAGGTAACGCTCTCGGCGCCCGGCGCCGAGCTGGCCGGCGACCACGCGGCCAGCGTCGCAACTGTCCGGTGGCCGGTGCGGCTGGACGGGCGGGGAGCCAAGGTGTTCAGCTGGCGGCTGACGGTAACCGATCCCGCCGCGTCGGTCATCGCGGCGCCCGGCGGCGCGGCCACGCCGGCCCGCGTTACCGCCGACGACCCGCG
>JAWWPV010001186.1:0-5975 GCA_033854775.1 Trebonia sp. | reverse complement strand
GCTAGGTCCGGCCGCGCCCCCGCCCGCTAGGTAACGGGGGGCCGCCGCTCGCTGGCGCTTCCGTCCCGGCTGAGCGAGCCAGGGCCGGGCGTTGACCGCCGTCACCAGCTGACTCTGCGGGATACCGCGCGCCGGCCATCGCCGAACCAACCGCTTCCGCCCGCCAACTATCCTGCATCACGCTGACGACTCCGCATCACACTGACCATCCCGCGTCACACTGGCCATCCCGCGTCACACTGACCACCGCGGCGCTCCACGCCAGTTGACCCTGGCTGCCCGCTAACGAAGATGTGGGATACTTCGGGCCCTCATAGGGGCCCGAAGTATCCCACGTAAGCACCCGGGCACGGCGGATACCCTGGAATGGCTATGGGACTTAGGGTTCTTGCCGCCATGTCGGGCGGAGTTGACTCCGCAACCGCGGCGGCACGCGCGGTCGACGCAGGTCACGAGGTGACCGGCGTCCACCTGGCGCTGTCGTCGAATCCGCAGTCTTACCGGACCGGGGCGCGCGGGTGCTGCACGATCGAGGACGCGCGCGACGCCCGCCGTGCCGCTGACGTGATCGGCATCCCGTTCTACGTCTGGGACATGGCCGAACGCTTCGCCCGCGACGTGGTCGACGACTTCGTCGCCGAGAACGCGGCGGGCCGTACACCCAACCCCTGCCAGCGCTGCAACGAGAAGATCAAGTTCGAGGCGGTACTCGACCGCGCCCTGGCCCTCGGCTTCGACGCGGTCGTCACCGGCCACTACGCGCAGATCTCTGACGGCGCGTTGCAGCGGGCCGTGGACCCCGGCAAGGACCAGTCCTACGTGCTCGCGGTCCTGAACAAGGACCAGATCGCCCACGCGATATTCCCCCTGGGCGATACGCCCAAGTCCGAGGTCCGCGAGGAGGCCCGCTCCCGTGGCCTGCTCGTCGCCGACAAGCCCGACAGCCACGACGTCTGCTTCATCGCCGACGGCGACACCCGCGGCTTCCTGTCCCGCAAGCTCGGCTCCGCCCCCGGCGAGATCGTCGATGCCGACGGGGCAGTGCTCGGGACACACGACGGCGTGCATGGCTTCACCATCGGCCAGCGCAAGGGCCTGCACTTGGACCGTCCCGCCTCCGACGGCAACCCCCGTTACGTGCTGTCCATCGAGCCGGTGTCGAACACCGTGACCGTCGGCCCCGCCGACGCCCTTGGCGTCCGCGAGATCACCGCGATCCGCCCAGTCTGGACCGGCTGCGAGGCGCCTGTTTCGCCGATCGAGTGCAGTGTCCAGCTCCGGGCCCACGGCGAGGTCCACGAGTGCGTCGCGATGCTCGCCGGCGACGAGCTGCGCATTGACCTGCGCGCCCCCGCTCGCGGCATAGCCGCCGGCCAGGCCGCGGTCCTCTACCGCGAAGACAAGGTCCTGGGCAGCGCCACCATCTCGGCCACCAGCTCAACGCCGTTGACTTAGGCGCAGTCTCTTCGGCACTACACTCGCTTACTTCCGCTCTCGTGCACCGTATACCAGAAATTGGTATGGTCACAGAAGTTGGTATGACTGGTATGGGTAGGCAGTTTGGTTTACCATTCTTTTAGAAAAGCAGGAAGCACTCTGGCCCCGGCGTATACCGTCCGCCGGGGCCAGAGTCATGTACTGCGATTTTCACTTGTCTTCGATTGACACGCTGGCGCGGCTATCCGCCAAAGCGGGGGTCGTAGTGCTCGTACCGGTACTGAAGAGACGGGCGAGCGTGGAACTTCACCATGGACACCTCCTGCTGTTGACTCACGGCGAGGCTGACGGCCTGTCTGCTGACTGATCCCACTTAGGACGTAGTCGGGGTAGGGTCCGCCATCCCAATGCTGATTATGTCGACCGCAAGCTTTGTTGTCATCTGTATACCTTCGGGAATGATGACAGCTTTGACGCTGAAAGGTCAGGGTGGCGAATGGGACCAGAGATTTTTGCAAGTGCCTCCGGCCGCGAACCGCGGACCGACTTTTAGCGTTACCGGTCGCTCCAGGCGAGCGGACTGCCAACTGGCCAGCGTGCCATTTCGCGGCCCACAGGCGAATCAGGGGCTCCAGCATGATCACCAGGAACGGGATGAGTGCGGGTGCTGCCAGGATCAGGCCCGTCCACTGGAGCCCGATCAAGCCACCGAGTGTGCCGTCAATCAGCGCAGCGAACGGCTTGCTGCCTGCCCAGGCGATCGCCCAGACGGCCATGACGGCGGCGGTCTCCTCTGGACCTGCCCGTTCGGCCAGCACAGCGCGCGTCACGGAGTTGGCGATCAGGCAGCTCGCCCCGGCGCCCATCGCGGCGACGACACCGAACCACATCGTCGGCGCGTGTACGAATAGCAGCATGCACAGGGCGAGCCCGGCCAGCGCTGTCGCGGCAAGCCGAAGCGAAGGCCTGTGCATGGATGGGCGGAATGAGCCGAGGACGGTACCCACGCCGAGCGCAGCGATGAAGCAGCTAGACAAGCCGGTCGCGAGGTGCAGGTGCTTGGCGAGCGCTGGACCCTGCACCAGGATCGGGTCATCCGCGATGGTGACCGCGGCCACCATCAGCAGCAGGATCGTGATGCGGCGGTCACTGTGGGCAATTCGGAAGCCGTCCCGGACCTTGGAGCGTCGCTCTGGCTCTGCCTGCGCGTGCATGTGGACCCGCCAGAGGATCACGCTGAAGGCGATGAATGACAGCGCGTTCGCTGCGAAGGACCACGCGAGGCTAATCCCGGCCAGACCCATGGCCACTGTGAGCAGCGGGGCTAGGGCGCGACCGAGGTTGTAGGACACCGTATCCATGGCGTAGGCGGGCTTCAGCTTGTCCCTCGGGACTAGCCGCTGAACGGTGACGTTGCGCGCGGGCAGCGCGAAGGTGAAGGCTAGGCCGCCGACGACCGCGCACGCGCCCAGGCCCCATGCGTCCAGTACGCCACCGAAATCGAGGCCAGCGAGCGTGGCAGCCACCAGGGCCGAGACGATCTGGGTGGTAAGTAGCGTGCGGCGTCCACCGCACCTGTCGGTCAGGACCCCCGCCCACGGGCCGAGCACTAGCGGGCTGGTGAACTGAGCGAACGTAACGAGGCCGACAGTAAACACCGAGTGTGTCAGCTGGTACGCGAGGAGCACCTGAGCGCTGTTCTGCAGCCAGGTGCCGAAATCGGAGGTAACACTGCCGAAAAAGTACAAGCGGAAGTCACTGTTACCCCGGAGCATGTGCCACGGCGTGCGCCGTGCCTGTTCAGCCCGGTTTATACCAAACTTTCTGCGAACCTTATTATCAACAAAAGCCGCTGTCTGCGGAGGCACCACCTCACGCACGCGCGGCGTCAATAGTGACGGCACGAGACGTCCTTGTCGGTTTCAATTAGGGCCGTCGGTCGCGGGGGCCGACAGCCAAGTTCACTAACGTGGGTTAGCGAAGCGCGTGACTCGCCTGGGTCACAGGCGTGGCGTCATTGAGTCATTTTTTGGGACTCGGCTTATCGTTCGCGGCCAGTGGGGGCACGTTGGGTCCGACGTTGACGACGAGCTGGTTGCGGTCGATCGGGTAGATCGTAACGGTCAAGCGCATCGGCGCGTTGTTCTGGTCGAATGCGACACGCGAGTCAACGAAGACAGCGGCGTTGTGGGTAATCCCGAAGAAGGCCTGCTCCTCCTCGGTGGCCAGCCGCCCAGTGATCCAGTCGCGGTAGCCGGTCTGCCGGACACCGATCTCGTCGGCCAGGTAGCGCACTGCACCACCTTCGATGTCCACCGCCATGAGCAAATTGGTCGCGCCCTTTTGGATGAAGTCCATCAGGTAAAACGTAGCCTGCCTGGACCACGGAATACCGTCGATGTACCGGTCCTGAGAGCGGCTGACGACCTGCGATCCGCGCGGGACGTCCAGCAGCCTCGCGACCGCTTCCGAGACAGTCAGCACCTCGATCTTCGGCACCGAGTTCGTCGGCTCCCGGTGGGTACTGAGCACCTCGGACAGGTAAGCGGCGGTGTCGCCACCACCGAACCCGGTCTTCGGGTCGGTGGTGAGAACTGTGACGAACGGGTTTACCTTGCGAGCCACGAATGTGCCCTGCCCCGGCCTAGAGTCAAGCAAGCCCTCGTCCGTGAGTCGTCTGATCGCCTCCCTGACGGTGTTCCGGGAGGCTTCATACTGCACGCTCAATTCGCCTTCCGTGGACAACTTGTCGTTGGGTGCAAGCTCTCCCGACGTGATCTTGGCACGCAGGTCATCGGAGATGTACCGGTACATCGGCTGGTTCTGAGGCATCGCTTCTCCATCGGTACCAACAACCCTGACCGTCCTGTCTGCCAGGGCCACCGGAATATCCGGTGCTGTCTTGGTTTATGCCCGCATGTCCATGGTATAACCAGGTTGGACAGGTTGGTATGGGTCTGATGCCCTGGATCATCAGTAGCATCGGTCTGAGCCTAGCAGGTGGTCTGTATAGATGCGCAAGAACCTGCCAGACAATCCTAGCGTCAGGGTCGGCCTGGCCTGTCAGATCACCGGGGACCCCGCGGCCTGCCGCGGGAAACAGCTGGGAGGCCGTCATGGCCAGTGTTGTCGTAATACTCGCGCTCACCGCGATCGCCTTCGGCGTATTCTTCGGGGGCTTCATCATGGTCTCGTTCGCTATCCGTCGGGACGACCATTCACGGGGATCGCTCCGGTCCGATGCCCCGAACCACAGCGCCCGGACCGCCCGGACACTGGTGGGCCTCAGGTCATCTCGCTGGGATTAACCCCGAGGCACTCGAGCGGCAGGGCCAGCTTCGAGCCTTCGAACCGGTTCCGGTCGCCGGCGTACACCCCTATAACCGCGTACAACGGTCGCGGCCCGTCTTCACCCGCCACGCTCGCGGTGCGGATGAGTTCAATGACATAGGGGACCTCGCCCTCGGTGGGAAAGCCGAAGAACCGGCTCTCCTCATCGCTCGGCTTGCGCGGCAGGAAGAAGAACGTGGCGCTGGCTGGGCGTAGGCCGAGCGTGTTATGCAGGTAGACACCCAGGCCCTCGGAGATGTCCTCGGCCATCAGGAGCTGGTGGGCGCCCTGGTCAAAGCGGGTCTTGGGGCACCAAGCGGCCTGCAGTTTCCACGGCACTTCGTCGAGGAACCATTCCTGGCGCCGGACGATCATCGCGGTTCCAGCGGAAACGCGCAGCCGGTCCGCCATCTCGGCCGGAGCTGCTTGCAGGCTTACGGTCGGTGGCGTGACCCGCGGAGTCCGGCCGCGGGCCTTTGCCTGCTCGATCGCGGCGCCATCTCCCCAGTCGAGTGAGTTGTCGAACGGCACGATCCTTACCCGTGCGAACCAGCCTTGGCCGGGACGGGTTTCGACCAGGCCCTCGTCCTTGAGCTTCTTGATCGCGTCGAGGACGGTGTTCCTGGACGCCTGGTACTGGTCCCTGAGCTCAAGCTCACTCGGCAGCTGACCGCCGGGCTTAATGTCGCGCGAAGTTATCTTTCCTCTCAGGTCCTCCGCGATCCGCGCGTACGCCGCGACAACCATCGTCGCCTCCTCGTATGGCCTGCGTCCGGTGCCAGCTAGCCTGCGGCTTTGCTGACAACGTCGCCTAGTCCGTCATGTCTGGGTGGTAGCACCGCATGGGCTGTCGAGGACCATCTGGATAGATCATCTTGATCCTGCAGGCCATGTCATACCGATGACCCCGATCGTACCCCATAGAAGGTCATTTGGTCTGAGAAGAATAAGGTGTTTCGGTCTGCCTGTCCTGGGAATCCCTATATTGACGCGAAAGAGCGGACAGTCCGAATCGCCAGTGACGTCGGTAAGCCGTGAGGCTGCATGGACTGAGTAAGGCCACCGGGTCCTGCCAGGCCGGGTGGGGCAAGAGGGACCGTGGAGGCCCAAATGAACGTCATCCCCATCGAGCAGCTCACGTCGCTATCGCTCTTGATCATCTTCCTCTTCGGGATCACCTGCGGGGTGGTCGGCGGCGCAGTCCACGG
>JAWWPV010001185.1:0-3056 GCA_033854775.1 Trebonia sp. | reverse complement strand
AGCGACCCGGACTTCTGGAACGCGGTCGTCAACACCCTCGCGATGTTCGTGATCGCGACGGTGCCCCAGCTGCTGCTGGCGATGCTGCTGGCCAACACGCTCAACCGCCGGCTGCGAGCCCAGACCCTGTTCCGGCTGGGCGTACTCCTGCCGCTGGTGACCTCGGTCGCCGCGGTCGCCATCGTCTTCAGCCAGCTGTTCGGCCGCGACTACGGACTGATCAACTGGCTGCTGCACTTCGTGGGTGTGCATCACATCGACTGGGCGGCGAACAGATGGTCGCAGTGGACCGCCATCTCGGTGATGGTCGACTGGCGCTGGACCGGCTACAACACGCTCATCTTCTTGGCGGGAATGCAGGCCATCCCCCGCGAACTGTACGAAGCGGCAGCCATCGACGGGGCCTCCAGGATGAAGCAGTTCTGGAGGATCACCGTCCCGTCCCTGCGCCCGACGATCATCTTCACCTCCATCATCGCGACCATCGGCGGTCTGCAGCTCTTCACCGAGCCGCTGCTGTTCAACCAGAACTTCATGAACGGCGGCTCGCTGCGGCAGGGCCAGACCGTGGCGATGTACATGTACGAGAACGCCTTCCAGCGCTTCCAGTACGGCTACGGCTCGGCGATCGCGTGGATGCTCTTCCTGCTGATCCTCGTCGTCTCCCTGCTCAACTACCTGATCACGCGACGGCTGAGCGGAGGTCGGGCATGACGCTTGTCACCGGAAGATTCACCCGCCGCCGCAACGGGCGGCATATGACGCGCCGGGCCGTAGAGGGGTCGGCCCGGATGTGGCAGGCCAGCCCGCTCACCTACGTGACCCTGATCTTCGCGATAGTCCTGTCGGCGTTCCCGCTCTACTGGATGTTCGTCGTGGCGACCCGTACCAACGAGGTCGTCGGGTCGGTGCCGCCACCGCTGCTCGCCGGGCAGCATCTGGGCGAGAACGTCGGCAGGGTGTTCAGCACCGAGGACGCGCAGTTCGGCAAGGCTCTCGTCAACTCGATGATCGCCTCGCTCTCGGTGGCGATCTCCGTGGTCTTCTTCTCCAGCCTGGCCGGGTTCGCCTTCGCCAAACTGCGTTTCCGCGGCCGGAACGCGCTGTTGCTGATCATCGTGGCCACCATGATGGTCCCGGTCCAGATGGGCATCATCCCGCTCTACATGGTCATGGTGAAGATCCACTGGACCGGCCATCTGCAGGCCGTGATCGTGCCTTTCCTGGTCACCGGGTTCGGGGTGTTCATGATGCGGCAGTACGCCGAGCAGGCCATTCCCGACGAGCTCATCGAAGCGGCCCGCGTCGACGGCGCCTCCACGTTCCGGATCTTCTGGAGCGTGGTGTTCCCCGCGTTGCGGCCGGCTGCCGCGGTGCTCGGGCTCTTCCAGTTCATGCAGACCTGGAACGAGTTCATGTGGAACTTCGCCGTGCTGACGCCGGACAACCCGACCGTGCAGTACGCACTGAGCCAGCTCAACGGCGCTCACTACACCGACTACACCCTCGTGTTCGCCGGGACCGCGGTCGCCACGGTCCCGCTGCTCATCGTCTTCATCGTGTTCGGCCGCCAGATCATCGGCGGAATCATGGAAGGTGCGGTAAAGGCGTGACCACTCAGGCATCGCAGCAGCAGGAGACGTCACTCCGCTTCCCCGCCGACTTCGTCTGGGGCGCGGCTACCGCCGCCTACCAGATCGAAGGCGCGGTGGCGGAGGACGGGCGGGGGCCCTCGATCTGGGACACCTTCAGTCACACCCCCGGGAAAGTCCTCGGCGGTGACACCGGCGATGTCGCCGTCGACCACTACCACCGCTTCCGCGAGGACGTCGCGGTCATGGCCCAGCTCGGCCTCACCTCGTACCGATTCTCGATCGCCTGGCCGAGGATCCAGCCGGAGGGTTCCGGAGCGGTCAACGAGAAGGGGCTCGACTTCTACCGCGGGCTGGTGGACACCCTGCTGGAGGCCGGGATCGAGCCGTACGCGACCCTTTACCACTGGGACCTGCCCCAGCCGCTGGAGGACGCCGGTGGCTGGCCGGTCCGCGACACCGCCCACCGGTTCGCCGACTACGCCGCGCTCGTCCACCGGGGCCTCGGCGACCGCGTCAAGCACTGGATCACGATCAACGAGCCCTGGTGCGCGGCGTTCCTGGGCTACGCCTCCGGGGACCACGCGCCGGGGCGCAGGGACCCCGCGGACTCACTGCGGGCGGCTCATCATCTGCTGCTCGGGCACGGGCTGGCACTGCCGGCGCTGCGGCAGTGGGACAGCGAGATCGGCGCCGCGGTCAATCTCTATGCCGTGTCCCCGGCGAGCGAGGCCGCCGAGGACCTGGAGGCCGCCCGCCGCGTCGACGGCCTGCAGAACCGGTTCTTCCTCGACGCGCTCCTGCGGGGCCGCTATCCCGAGGACGTGCTGACCGATCTGGAGCCGTACGGCTTCGCCGAGTGCGTGCGCGACGGAGACCTGGACCTCATCGGCGCATCGACGGATCTGCTGGGCATCAACTACTACAGCCGGCACACGGTGACCGGTCTGCCCGACGCGGGGGGCCAGGCCATCACCTCGCCGTTCGCGGCGACCTCGCCGTGGCCCGGCGCCGAGCACGTCTCCTTCGTGCAGGCGGGCCGGCCGATGACCGGGATGGGCTGGGAGATCGACACTCTGGGGCTGCAGGAGGTGCTCACCCGGGTGGCCACGGAGTATCCGGCGGTGCCTCTCTACGTCACCGAGAACGGCGCCGCCTTCGACGATGTGGTCACCGCGGACGGCGTGCACGATCCCGAGCGGGTCGCCTACCTGGACGGGCATCTGCGCGCCTGCCACACGGCCATCGAGAAGGGGGTGCCGCTGCGGGGATACTTCGCCTGGTCGCTCATGGACAACTTCGAGTGGGGCTGGGGCTACGCGAAGAGGTTCGGGCTGGTGCACGTGGACTTCGAGACCCAGCGGCGGGTGCCCAAGAGCAGCGCCCACTGGTTCGGATCGGCCGCGCGCACGGGCGGGCTGGCGATACCGGCCGCTCCGATACCGGCAGAATAGGGTCATGACC
>JAWWPV010001184.1:0-3766 GCA_033854775.1 Trebonia sp. | reverse complement strand
TACTCCTACCTGACGACCAGGCTGGCCGACCTGCCCGGCCTGCAGTCCGTGGAGAGCGCGCCGGTCATCGGCACGGTCAAGCAGATCGGAATCGGTTAGCGCCGCAGACGGGCTCCGCCGCGTGGTTCATGCCGCGTGCTCCGCGCACAGGCAGCCGACACCCTGTGGGTGCCGATAACCTATGCCACCAGGCGATATTCGTGGATAACGCCACCTACGCGGTCGTGCCGCCGGACCCGGAAATGATCCAAGTCGGTGACGCCATCTGGCAGCGGCCGTAGTGGCGCGGCCTGGTCCAGGGCTCGGTGCGGCCGGAGGGAATTGCAGAAGTCCTCGTATTCCCGCAGCACCGTCACCAGGTGGCGCAGGTTCCAGACCAGGGTCCTGTCCAGCAGCTCACGCCGGCAGCTGCCGATCCACCGCTCCGTGATCGAATTCACTCGGGGTGCCTGAACGGCGGAGCGGACGACCCGGATCCCGGCGGCCTGGAACACGGCATCGAACGCCCGCGTGAAGCTGGCGTCCCGGTCGTGCAGGACGAATTTCACCCGCGTCCCGGCGTCCTCCAGCTCCATCAGCAGGTTCTGGCCTGCTGCACCACCCAGGACTGAACCGGATGCTCCGTGGCGCCCAGGATCCGGACGCGCCGGCTGCCGTGCCCGATCACCGCAAGGACGTATGCCTTCGTGCCGTTGAGCAGGTCAGCGGTGAAGAAGTCGAGCGCCAGGATCCCCTGCGCCTGCGATCTCAGGAACTCCGGCCACCCAGGGCCATCTCGGCCCGGTGCCGGGTCGATCCCGGCGTCCTTGAGGGGCCGCTCGCGCTCAGCCACAGCAAGCTGATGACGCAGCATCAGGATCTCGGCGTCTTTCCACCACGCCTCCCGCCGCGACAAGCCCAGCAACGACACGGCACGGGTGACAATCAAGAAGATCACCTTCAAGCCCACAAGCCGAAGATCATCCCACGCCCCGGCAAGCGCGGCGTCCAGCGGTCAGCGCAGAAGCATCCGGCCAGGTGGCACGGGTTTTCGGCACCCACAGGTTGAAGTCCATGCCCGATCCGTCCGCCGACGGGATGTGAATGAGATGGCAGGTTGGTCAGTCCAGGCTAATGCGCGGGAGCATCGCCCGGACCCGTTGGACCTCCGCTGGGGGCCTCGGGCCATCCTCGCCGAACTCATCCAGGCCGGTCAGTTTAGTGAGTGCCGGCATGGCGGCGGCGAACCGGAACATCGGGGCCGTCAGGCCTTCTCTTTCTATGTGGAGGTGCCGCAGCTTCGGCAGGCGGGCCAGCTGCCGCAGGCCGTGCTCGGTGTATGCCCCGTCGAGAAGTGCCAGATATTCCAGGACCGGCAGGCTTGCGATCATGGACAGGGCATGGTCATCGAGCCGACGTCCCTCGTCCATGGCTGAATCGCCGTAGAGGCACAGCGATTTCAGGGCCGTGAGCTCTGCGATCACCGACGGGGCATCATCGCCGAGGTTGTCGAGGTACACGTTTAGGCCCCGCAGGCCCGGCGCGAGATGAGCGACCGCGGCGAAGGAGCCGGGGACGACGGGCCCCACGCCCAGGCCGGAGACGCCATCCGCGGGCAGGCCGCGGATGAACTCCAGGTCCACGGCTTCCTCACCCCTCGCGACGCTGTAGCTCAAATCCCCGGGCCCGCCCCAGATGCTCCTGGTTTAAGCATTCCCCGCCGCTAGGTAACCCTCTCCCGGGACCGCCGACCGCGATGCCGGCGGAGCGGAACTGCCGGCGGCGACTCGGTCCCGGCCGGGACCAAGAAGATGCCGCCCGGCTGACCGGTGACGCTGACCTCGGCCACCGTGTATACCGAGAGGCGGACCGCAGTCCCGTCCGGTACCTCCACCACGTCGATGGCAAGCCGGTGACCAGGCCCGTTCGGCTCCCGGTCGTCATCCCACCAGACCTCGCCAACCGCGGTTTCAGCCGGGACCTGTAGCGTCGTCACATCGTGCTCCTGTTGTCCTGCCCACCCGACAGCATGCCAGAAGTACCGGTTTCTCAGCGACCGGGTTCAGTCGACAGGGGCAGGCGGCGAAGCCGATCGCCATGCGCCAGTCCCCGTGCGCCGTCCCGCCGATGGCCCCGGCGACGATGATCCACCGGGTTGCAGTCCGGCTCGCTTCGGATGGCCGTCCGGCAAAGGGGAATCGCATCAGCGATCCGGGCATGATCGGAACGGCTTACCATAGCCGGAGGGACGCGAAACTCCGCCGGGCCGGATTCTACAGCGCTAATCACGAGGATCGACCATTGGACTATCCAAACGAAGAATGGCAGTACAAGGGCGCAACGCTGAGCGACAAGACCGCCCGCCAGGAGTTCGGGCTGACTCAGGACGAGATCCACGACGCGATAAACGCGGGCACCTTGCAGTACCGCCGGGCCGCGATGCACGGGAACCCGTGGCTGAGATTGCTCCGCCGCGAAGTCGAGGCACTCGCCCTGGCCAGGCACGGCGACCGATACGTCAGCGAACAGCGGGCCAGGGCAGAGCTAAAGCACGTCAACCGCGAGATCCGGCGCCTGCGGGCAGAACTGGCCGAACTCGAGGAGCGGCGAGCCAAGCTCGACTCCGACCTCGGAACCTGAACGGCCTGGCACCGGCCTGCGTGCCGCCGACTTGCGGCAGACGCCCCGGTCCGTTCGGGAAACTCTTCGAATCTTTTCGTCTGAAAGAGCAAGCACAGCTGTGTCGGTCTTAATCGTCGCAGTCATTCGCGGGCGCCGATCCGTGTTCAATGCGTGGTCGTTTGTGGATAGCGTGTCATCGTGGGTGAGATTCCGGTGGCGGTTGAGGCTGAGCTGGCGCGGTTGCGGGCGGAGAATGTCCGGCTGCTGAAGTTGCTGAGGCTCAGCCCGCAGCAGGCTGCCCCGCCTGGCCCCGCGCAGGGCGCGTTCTTCGAGGCCGCTCCGGGGATTGTGCATCACCGGTCGCCGCAGGACGCGAAGGTGGCGTTCTTCGGCGCGCTGTTCGCGGCGCGGACGGACGTGTACGCGGTCCGGTACGACAACGCGCACACAGGGAAGGGTGGCTGGATCCCTGCGGTGCGGGGCGGGTGGCGGAAGGGCGTCCGGCACGAGGACCGTAACTACCTGCCGCTGACCGCTGCCGTGCTGGCCGCGCACCTGAAGGGCGAGGCCCACAACGGCTTGTACCCGCTACATGGATGGCGACAGGTGCTGGTGGTCAGCTGGAAGGGCGGCAGCCCGGGCTGGCCGTCGCCCGCCATCACCCCTCCGCCTCGCTGGACGGCGAGACCAGCGGTGCCCACGCTGACCGGACCGCGCGCGGGAGGACCAGGTCGTCCCACAGGTCGGCGAGCAGCGCGCCGTCGACGTAAGCGAGGATGTCGGCGGGCCTTCCCTCTTGCAGGACGATCTCGTACACGCGGGCCCGGTCGGCGCGCGACCTGAGGTCGAACGCACGTCCTGGTGCGGACCAGTTGAGGTGCAACGGCAGTTCCACCACCGCGAGGGCGCGTGCCACGTCCAGTCGCGGCAGCCGATCCGGGACCCATGTCAGCCTTCCGCGCGCGGATGGCTGCTGGGTGAATGACACTTTCGGCTGCGCCGCCAGTTCCCACCCCGCCCCGGAGAGGAGCCGGGCAAAGGTGGCGACCGTCGGAGACTTCCGCCCGTGCTCGTACGCCGACAGCGTCGGCCGCGAGGTCCCGGCACGACGCGCCAGTTCCTCCTGGGTCAGGCCAGAGCTGGCTCGTACCTGCTCAAGCAGTTC
>JAWWPV010001183.1:0-4200 GCA_033854775.1 Trebonia sp. | reverse complement strand
GCGGCGAGCATGTCCTCGGTGGTCGCGCCCTTGGTGCACAGACGGCCGAAATTCGCCGGGTGCTCCTTGTCCCCGGTCGCCTTCAGGACCGTACGTCGCCCGTCGGGCCCGCGGCCGACATCGAGGACCATGCCGCAGCCCACCCCGCAGTACGAGCAGACCGTCCGGACCTTCGTCGTGCCCTGACTCAGCGAGCCCGGCGCAGCCACGGGCGCCTCCCTTGCTGTGCTCGGCCCGTCCTCACCTCTCGTGACCGTACGAACCGCTCATTACACGGGCGTGTCCGCGCCCCATCACCAGGGGTTAAGCCCAACGCACAGGGCCTGGCAGGCAAGTGTGAGCACAAGGGCTGCTCGCAGAGGTAAGAAGTTCAGTACCGCACTCCGAAGCTGGTGAGCGAGCTTTTTGGTAACAGTGTGCGGTAGATCAGGTCGAGCGCACCTGGCGAGGCGGTCAGGGCCGGCGGCGGCATCGTCCGTGTGGAGGTCGCCGATCACAGCGGCCCCGAGGTGCCGGAACTCCGCCCTGCCGGCGATGACACGGAAGGCGGCTGGAGACTCGGGCTTAGTCGGCGCTGGCTGCGCGGTGGGGCTGGCGGCGGCGTGGCGGGCGGACGGTGACGCGGTTCGAACTCCAGCACGGTTGACCTTCCATGGTCCTCGGGCTGCCCCGCAGGTACCCGCCGCATGGCTGCGCTCGCCTTGGGCGGAAGGTCTCCGCGGCTTCTACCGGAATGGCGCCTAAAGACGCTGACCCGGACCTGACCGCTGACCTGGCCACCGCGCTGCTGACCGGCCGCACGGGGCCGCAGCCGCGCCTGGGACGGGTCGCTGTAGGCCGTCATATTGCGGTGTCCGCGGAACCACTTGCGGTCACGCGCCGATGCAGGTAAGCGGACGGGAATTTAAGCCAGGGAGCGGTGTGCGTAGCCGCTTGACGGGGTGTGGGTGACCGGCCCGGGGGCGTGTCCGGGCTTGACGTGCGCCACCGAGTCGGGCGTGCACCCTGTGTGTCCGTCCAGCGGTTAACGGTGCGACACGGCGCCGATCCGCCGTCATGCCCTGAGGTAGCGGAGCACGGCGAGGACACGGCGGTTGTCGGCGGCCTCTGGCTCAAGGGAGAGCTTGCCGAGGATGCTGGCGATGTGCTTCTCGATCGCGCCTTCGGACAGCACAAGCTTGCCCGCGATGCCGGAGTTGGACCTGCCCTCGGCCATGAGCGCGAGCACCTCGCGTTCCCGAGAGGTCAGCGATGCCAATCCAGAGTCGGGCTTGCGGAGTAGCTGGCTGATCACCTCCGGGTCGAGCGCGGTACCGCCGGCGGCGACCCGTTCCAGTGCGGAGAGGAAGTCGGCTACGTTGCCGACCCGGTCCTTGAGCAGGTAGCCGACTCCGCCAGTGCCGGCCTGGAGCAGCCGGGCCGTGTAGCGGGTCTCGATGTACTGCGAAAACAGCAGTACGCCGGTTGCCGGGAAGTCGTGCCTGATGGTTATCGCGGCGCGCAGTCCCTCGTCGGTGCGCGTGGGCGGCATCCTGATGTCGGCGATGACCGCGTCCGGTGCGCGCTCGGTCACGGCGGCGCTCAGCGATTCCGCGTCGGCGACGGCCGCGCAGACCTCGTGCCCGTGGCCGGTGAGCAGCCGGGCCAGCCCTTCGCGCAGCACTGCCGCGTCCTCGGCGATCACGACGCGCATCAGGTGCCTGCGCCGCGGATCCGCATGGGCAGCTCGACGGTCACCGTGGTCGGGCCGCCTGGTGGGCTCACCACGCGCAGCGTCCCGTCCACGGTCGATGCGCGCTGCGCTAGTCCCTGCAGGCCGCTGCCCCCGGAGAGGGCGGCGCCTCCCCGGCCGTCATCGGTGACACGCACCTGAAGCAGCTCCTTTCGGTGTGCGGCGACGATGATCTCTATCTTGTTCGCCCAGCTGTGCTTGATGGCGTTGGCAAGCAACTCGGCGGCACAGAAATAGGCGATCGCCTCGATGGCCTGCGCCGGGCGCTCTGGCAGGTCCGCGCTGACCTGTGCCGGGATCGGGCTGGCCGCTGCCAGGGAGGTGAGCGCGTCCGCGAGGCCCGAGTCCAGCACTGGCGGGTGGATGCCCCGGGCGATGCGCCGCAGGTCGGCCAGCGCGCCGCTCACCTGGGTCTGTGCGGCCTCGAGCAGTTCGCGCAATGGGTCACCGTCGGCCTTCTCCTGTGCCAGCCCCAGGTTCAGCGCGACGGCCGCGAGCCGGACCTGCGCGCCGTCGTGCAGGTCGCGCTCAACCCGCTGGAGCATCGCCACCGCATCCTCGACCGCGATCGCCCTGGTCCGCTCGAGCTCGCTGACGCGGCCCGGTCCGAGCAGGGAGCGCACCAGCCACGCGTCGATCATGGTGATCCCCCGCGCCAGCCACACGCCGGCGAGCACGCACCCGGCGCCCACCAGTGCCGCGATCAGGCTGCCCTGCCAGCTATGGATCACCCAGTGCTGCCCATGGTAAATCGGGGCCAGCGCCTTCAGCGGCTTCAGCCGCGATCCCACCGGCCGGTTGCCGAATAGTACCCACGCCAGCGGGTACCCGCAGTCCGCCAGGCCGATCACCGTGGCGGCGACGGCGTACCCCCCGGCGACCGCAACCGGCAGCTTGACCCCGGCGTACCCGACCGTCCGCCAGCCCCCGGAGTCCCGCAGCCGCCTGCCCAGCCCGCTAAGTGCACCGGGGCCGGGCCGCGGCGGCGCGGGAGCGGTGACGAGCTCACCGGTCGCCCGCCGCATCTCCCGGCGGTGCGCCGCGCCGAACCAGCGGGCGACGCTGATCGCGGCGGCGGCCAGTGGTAGCCCGATAACCGCGCCAGCAATGGAGGCGGAGAGAGCAAGCGCCGGAACCAGCATGGCCGCGATCACGGCGAAACCGGACAGGCCGGTGATCGCGCCGGTCGCGCAGAACCGCACGTCCCGCCATGCCCTGCGGGTAAACGGCGCGCGAAACAGCCGCACCGCCACCCGCCAGATCCCATTCATGCTTGTTCAATTCTGCCCGGTCAGGCGTCCCGGCGAAGCAGCGCCCAGCCGCCGGCCGCCAGCGCGACCGCCGCGTACAGGCACAGCACCGCGAACCCGGCCCACGCGGACAGCGGGTCCGTGACCGCGAGTGCCTGGTCCGCGACCGGCTTGACCGCGGCCAGAGAGTTCAGCTCGATGCTCTGCGGCAGGAACTTCAGGACTGCGCTGTGCTTCGCGAGCGGCATGAGGACCAGGGGAAGCACGAACGTCACGCCGACGATCGTCGCAATGGCCCCGGCCGTGTGCCGGATCACCGCGGCCAGCCCGAGGGCGATGAGCGCGATCAGGCAGGGATACGCGCCGGACAGCAGCACCGCGCGCAGTGCTGCCGGCTGGCCGAGCGGCGGATGGGGCACGCCAGCCGGCGCGGCCGCCCCGAACGCGAGCGCCCCCGCGAAGGCCAGTGCCTCCCCCGCCGCGAGCGTGACCGCGGCGAGCACCGCCGCCTTGGCTGCCAGCACCCGGCCGCGACGCGGCACGGCGGCGAACGTGGCCCGGATCGACCCGCTGCTGAACTCGCTGCTCAGCGTCAGCGCGCCCAGGACGCCGAGGGTGAGCTGCCCGAGCAGCAGCCCCTGCTCCACGTTATTGGTCGGATCGTAGCCTGGGTCCGGATGAGTTGGCCCCCCGGCACCGACCAGGGTCGCGTAACCCAGCGTTCCGACTGCGAACACCGCCAGGATCCACCAAGTGGACCGGACGGTGCGCAGCTTGCGCCACTCCATCGCCGCGACCCCGCCCAGTTCGCGTCCTCCTGCGGCCGTCATGCGTTCCTCCCGGTGTACTCACTGGCCGACTCGGTGAGCCGGAAGAACGCGTCCTCCAGCGAGCTCGCCGCCGCCGCCAGATCCGCGACTGTGGAGTAGGCGAGCAGCCTCCCCTGGCCGATCACGATCAGATCGTCCGCGGTCTGCGCTACCTCGCTGATCAGGTGGCTGGAGATGAGCACCGTGCGGCCTTCTGCGGCCAGGGACTTCAGCAGGGTGCGGATCCAGCGGACACCCTCGGGGTCCAGGCCGTTGGCCGGCTCGTCGAGCATCACGATCCCCGGGTCGCCCAGCAGCGCGGCCGCGATGCCGAGCCGCTGCGTCATGCCGAGCGAGAACTTGCCCGCGCGGCGGCGGCCGACGGCCTCCAGGCCGACGTGGGCGAGCA
>JAWWPV010001182.1:0-3413 GCA_033854775.1 Trebonia sp. | reverse complement strand
TGGACGCGCTGACCCGGATCAGCATGCACCAGCTGGTGATGTCGCTGTGGGAGCGGCACCAGCCGGCCGTGCTGCTGGTCACGCACGACGTGGACGAGGCGCTGGCGCTCGCCGACCGGGTCCTCGTGCTCGGCGACGGGCAGATCGCCCATTCGTCAGCCATCGACGTGGCCCGGCCGCGGGACAGGGACCACCCGACGCTCACGGCGCTGCGCCTGCGGCTACTCAGTGAGCTCGGGGTGCCGGCGGAGTCCGCGAGCTAACACCGGGCCGCACCGGAACCGTTGCCGGCCAGGCCCGCCTTCGCTATTTCCTATTTAACGAGTCTAAAAAGAAGGATTAATATGAAACTCAGACGGAAGCTGATGGCGATCCCCGTCCTCGCCCTCACGGGGCTGGCCGCGGCCGCCTGCTCCTCGTCCGGCAGTTCGAGCTCAAGCTCCGATCCGGCGGCCTCGTCCACCCCGGCGAGCGCTGTGGCGAGCGCGTCGGCGTCAAGCTCGGTCAGCCTGTCCTCGGTGACGCTGAACATCGGGGACCAGAAGGGCACCGGCGCCGAGGCAGTCCTGCAGGCCGCCGGCCTGCTCAACACGCTCCCGTTCAAGGTCACCTGGGATGACTTCACCTCCGGCCCGCCCATGCTCGAGGCGGCCGCCTCCGGTTCCATCGACATCGGCGGCGTCGGCGACGCCCCGCCGGTCTTCGCCGCATCGGGCGGCGAAGGAATCGTCGTCGTCGGCGCCCGCACGGTGCCGAGCGGTGACCAGGACGCGGTCGTCGTGCCGAAGGGCTCGTCGATTACTTCCATCCAGCAGCTCAAGGGCAAGAAGATCGCCTACGGCACGGGCAGCTCCGGCAACTACCAGTTGCTGACCGTGCTCAACAAGGCCGGCCTGACCAGCAAGGACGTCGACCTGGTGAACCTCCAGCCGGCCGAGGCGCTCGCCGCGTTTACCTCTGGCTCGGTCGACGCCTGGGACATCTGGCCGCCCTACGTCCAGCAGGTCGTCGCCCAGGACGGCGCGAAGGTCCTGGCGGAGGGCTCGCAGTACGGCAGCCCGTACTCCTTCGAGGTCGCGTCCAAGTCGGCCGTGGCCAACCCGGCCAAGGCAGCGGCCATCCAGGTCTACCTCACAACGCTCGACAAGGCCTACGTCTGGGCCGAAAAGAACCCCACCGCCTGGGGCACCGCCTGGGCCGCCGCGGCCGGCCTGCCGGCCAGCATCACGGACGCGGCGGCCAAGGTCGACTACACCGTTCCTGTCCCAATCACGGGCGCGGTCACGGCGTCGTTGCAGGGCCTGGTCACCCAGTTCTACAAGGCCGGCCAGATCCCGAAAGACGTGAACATGTCCAGCTACGTCACGACCCAGTTCAACTCAAGCGTGGGCGGCAGCTAACCAGCCACCAGCGCCGCGAAGCGGCCCCTGGCCTCGCCCGCAGCGAGGACAGGGGGCTGCTTCGCTGGTGCGCGGAGCACGAACCCGTTCTGGATCCCGGGTTTAGATCTTGGTGTCTTGACCTGCGAGCACGTAGGAGTCCGAGTCGCCGGCGAGCGCGCGGCTGTGCTCACCCGTCACACTGACCGCGAGGCCGCCGGAGACCGTGACCCGGTGCATCTTGCGCGGCAGGTCGGCGTAGTCGTCGATCGCGTAGTGCTGGGTGGCGCGGTTGTCCCACATGGCGATGTCGCCTGGCGCCCAGTGCCAGCGGACCGTGTTCTCCAGCCGGGTCACGTGCGCCTGGAACAGGTCGAACAAGTACCGGGAGTCGCTCACGGACACCCCGAGGATGCGGCGGACGAAGTGGCCGAGCAGCAGCGCCCGCTCCCCCGTCTCCGGGTGGACCCGGACGAGCGGGTGCTCGGTCTGGTAGATCGTCGACTTGAAGACCTCGTCGTGGTGCTTGCGGTCCGTCGCGGACTTCTCCGCGACGCCGCCGCCGGACTGGGCCCCGTAGTCGTAGTCGTTGGAGTGCAGCGCCCACAACTGCTCGGCGAAGGCCCGCAGCGCCGGGGACAGGGACTCGTAGGCACCCGCGGTGTTCGCCCAGCAGGTGTCGCCGCCGTACGGGGGAAGCGTGATCGCCCGCAGGACAGAGATCGCCGGGGGCCGGTCGACGAACGTCACGTCGGTATGCCAGGAGTTCGCCTTGCCGCCGCCGGCCTGGGCGTCCAGCTCGAAGACGTTCGGGGCGCCCTCGGGACCGGGAACGGTCGGGTGGCCCGTCGTCAGGTCGCCGAACAGCCGGGCGTAGCCCTGCTGGCTCGCGTCGTCCAAGTGGCCCTGGCCGCGGACGAAGACGACCTTGTGCTCAAGGAGCGCGTCCCTGACCAGCGTGACGATGTCCGCCGGCAGGTCCGGGCCCAGGCGGATGCCGGTGATCTCGGCGCCGATGTGGCCGGCGACCTTGCGGACGTCAATGGCCGATGCTGACATGCGGTTTCCTTCCCACGCACCACTTGGTTCGGTCTTGATCAAAGCAAGCGCCCACTAACTATGTCAATATTTCCGACCGATTTAATAGAAATTTCCCGGTGCTGGAATGTCGGTGGGGAGTAGTAGATGTAGAGGCGCAAGCAGTTGTCACTGGCCCGTCCACACCCCGGGGGGAATCAATGCCCGCAGAGTCAGCCCTGGCGTCCCGCGGCCCGGTCGACCAGGAGGAGTCCGCGATCCAGCTCATCTCGCTCACGGACGTCTGGCCGCCGCTCGACCAGGAACCCGCGGCAGGCGACGAGCCGGCCCGTCCGAGCTGCGCGCAGCCGCCGGCGCACGAGCCGTCTTCCGTGCTGCCCAGGAAGTTCGCGGTCTTCCTCATCGAGTGCCTGGCAGGCGTCCGCCCGGCCAGGCAGCTGATGCCATGGCTGTCCAAGCGCGGCAGCGTACACCTGCACCGGCTGATGCCGCTCTTCGCGGGCGGGCACCAGCCCCGGGTGCTGCGGGTGCTCACCGCGCGGCCGGCTCCCGACGTCATCGAGATGACCTTGGTCGTGGTAACCGGCCCGCGCACCCGCGCCCTCGCCGTCCGCCTCGAGCGGTCCGGGCACCCCGAGCGATGGCTCTGCACCGACATCGAGGCGGCCTTAACCGCGGGCTACCCAGCGTGCCGGGGGTCTCCGTGGCAGCGCTTGTACTTGCGGCCGGAGCCGCAGGGGCACATGTCGTTGCGGCCGACGTTGGCGAAGGGGTCGTCGGCGGCCACGCCGTGCATCTCGACGCCGCCGCCCTCGGCCGGCGCCGAGTACTGGAGGTTGCGCGGCCGGCGCGGCTCAAAGTCGGCGGGAAGCACCGGCTGCGGGCCGGTGTCCTCCGGGACCGTGTCGGTCACCCCCGCGTCGGCCCCGGCAGGCTCGGCCGCGCGGGCATCGCTGCTGCGCGTCGCCGCCTGACCGCGGCCCGCCGCGGTGGCGT
>JAWWPV010001181.1:0-4707 GCA_033854775.1 Trebonia sp. | reverse complement strand
TGCCACTGTGCCATCAACTCCGTTGATCTGCTGACGTTAAATGGCACATTATGACATGTCCGATGTGGGCAAACGTGGAGGCCATGGGCCGCGCGGGTTGGGCGCGGCCGGGGGCGATGGGCGGGGGTCAGTGGGCTGGCCGGGCCGGCCGGCCGGCCTTTCCGGCCTGCGGGCCGGCCCCTGCGGTTATAGATCCACGGTCACTTCAAGGGTGAGCTTGCGGGGCGGTTGAGCGTTTGGAAACTTGCTGCTTGCCGCTATAGCGTGTGCAGATATCCACCATCACGTGTCCTGGGAAATCAATGCGCCAGGCCGATCACCGTGAAATCAACAAAGGCCAGGAGTTCATCCGAAACAGAAACCGGGTCACGCAGGGCCGATAACGAGCGGCTGACCAGGGCGCGGGACGCCAGGCGGGCGCCCGCCGCCAGGTCCTCAAGCTTCGCCCACACGATCTCCGGGTGGCCGACCCGCCCCGCCAGGCCGCAGTCGGTGCCCGCGATCACGTTCTCCGCGCCGACTAGCTGGGCGTAGCGGGTCAGGCGCTGGGCCACCAGTTCGGGGTGCTCGATGATGTCGGTCGAGTGCCCGACAACGCCGGGCATCAACATGGCGCCGTCCGGGAGCTTCACGTCCTGCCAGACGACCCACTCGTGCTCGTGCCGCGGGTTGGCCGCCTCAATGGAGTAGCAGCCCGCCGGGACGGAAAGCACGAGGTCGACGATGTCGCGCAGCGGGATGTCGTCCCGGTGCGGCCCGTGGTGGCTGCCCCAGCAGACGTGCAGTCGCACCTGCTCGGCGGGGATGCCGCGCAGGGCGTGGTTCAGGGCTTCGACCCGCAGCGCCGCGTACCGCCGGTACTCGGGCACGGTCATGTCGGGGAACATCTGCCAGCCGTCGGGCAGGTCAGGGTCGTCAACCTGGAGCAGCAGGCCGGCGTCCGTGATGGCCTTGTACTCTTCGTGCAGCACGTCGGCGATCGCGGCGAGGAACGACTCGTCGTCCGGGTAGTGCCCGTTCCGCAGCCAGTGCTCCACCGTGCCCGGCGTGATCGCGGGCAGGAACGCCTCGACGCCGTGCGGGGAGGCCGCCGCTGTTAGCCGGTCGATGTCGGCCCTGGCGTCCGCCGCGCCCGTGTACCGCAGCGGGCCGGTGCAGACGTACTCCGTCACCGGAGCGCCTCCCTGCCCGGGGGTGACGAGACGGCGGCCAGGAAAGCCGCCGAGCCCCGCCGCGTAGAAGCCGGGGAAGTCCTTGCTGTCGCGGCCGGTGACCCCAGCGTTGCGTGGCCGGTACTCGCCGGGCGGCACCACTTTTTCCTCGAAGCCGGTCATCCGGTCGCGGATGTAGCCGATGAACAGCCCGCGCTTGGAGATCTCCCCGTCATTGACGATGTCGATGCCCGCGGCTACCTGCCGGGCGACGACGTCTGCCACCGCGCCGGGCAGTGCCGCGTCGAAGGCCTCGCCCGGACCCGCGTCGAAGAGCCCTTGCAGCCCCTCGGGCCGCGGGAGCACCCCGGCGTGTGACACGAGAATCCGTTCAGTGCTTCGTCGCATCGCCGGAGTCCTTCGGTTGCCGATGCAGGCGCGGCCCGCCCTCGGCAGTACCGTACCCTTCCAGCGGACGTCGGCCTACCCCGCCGCGAAGGGCAATGGAACGGACGGGAGGAAGCCGAGGTCGTTCGGGATCATCCTGGTTTTGACTTCTGTGTGAGCGGAGGTGACCGGGGTGTACGAGTGCGCGGCGGGACGCTTGCGTGCCTGATGGGGTATTCCCCGCGTACCGGGTGGGCCGAACGGCAGCGGATCGATCCGCAGGTGCTGGATCCCCAGCGGTGCCAGCATGTCACGCAGCGACTGCTCGCCCAGGTTGGCCCACGGCTGGGCAGGCCCCAGGGTCCGCGAGAGTGAGTCCTCGGAGGTGAACGCCAAGCCGATCCGCTCTCCCGACTCCAGCCGCCCGGTCCGCAGCGTGAGGACGCCCGCGTCGCTCACCCGTACCGGAACGTAAAGCGTGTGATTCACGGAACTCTCCTTATAGTCCAATATCCCGGATCAGCAGGTCACTGGTTGTTTCCTTGCGGACCAGGGTGCGTGACTCGCCGTTACTTACGGCGATCACGGGAGGGCGTCCGACTAGGTTGTGGTCGGACGCCATCGAGTGGTTGTAGGCGCCTGTGCTTGGCACGGCGACCAGATCACCGGGCCGGACATCGGCAGGCAGCGTGACGTCGGCGGCGAGCACGTCCCCGGCCTCGCAGTACCGTCCGACCACGGTCACCGGTTCTGACGGGCCGTTTGACGGCCGTACCGCGTGCACCGAGTGCCCCGCCCCGTACAGCTCTGGGTGCGGGCAGTCGCTCATGCCGCCGTCCACCGCCACGAGCGTTCGGCCGGGTGCGCTGCGCTTGACCGCCAGGACGTGGAAGAGCGTGATCATCGCGCGGTTGACGATCGCCCGTCCCGGCTCGATGACCAGGTGCGGGACCGGCAGCCTGAGCTGAGCGCATTCGCTTGCGATAAGCCGCCGCACACGGTCCGCGAAGCTGGCAAGGCCGACGTCATCCTCACCCGCCACGTACGGAACGGCGTGCCCGCCGCCCAGGTTGAGCTCGGTGAGCGTCACGCCCGTGTGCTCCCGCACCGCGGCCATGAGGCCGAGCAGCTCTCGTGCCGCCGTCTCATCGGAGGAAAGCTCAGTTGGCTGACCGGCAAGGTGGTAGCGCAGGCCGGTGAGCGTGAGCTCGGGATGGGAGAGCACGCGCCGCACCGCGTCGGCCGCGGCACCAGAGCGCAGCGAGAAGCCGAACTCATGGTCTTCCGCGCCTCGGTCCCCGTGCGCGTTCAGGCCCGGTGTGACCTGGATGAGGACACGCTGCAGGCGTGGCGTGAGGGCGGCGAGCCTGATGATCTCCGGGGTGCTGTCGACCACGATCCGGTCGACGCCATACCGGAGGGCGGCCCGCAGGTCGGCCGGCGTCTTCGCGTTGCCGTGCAGAATGATCCGCTCGGCGGGGAAGTTCACCGCTTGCGCCACTGCCAGCTCACCGGCCGAGCAAACGGCAAGCGAGAGTCCTTCCGCCGCGATCCACTGGGCCATGGCGCGGCACAGGAACGCCCTGCCCGCATAGGCGACCTCGGTCCCTGGAAGCGCCGCCACGTAATTCCGGCACCGATACCGGACCTCGGCCTCGTCGAGGATGAAGGCAGGAGTGCCGTAGGCTGCCGCCAGCGCGCTCAGCCGCATCCCGGCAACCGATATCTCGCCGTCCGGCTCGTAGCGCGCGCTGTGCGGCCAGTCTCCTGAGACCAAGCTGGTTACATCATGCGCAGGCGTCGCATCGTCACCTCATCCGAGGGGCCCTGCCGCTGCTGGACCAGGCCCGTCACTTCGTGCAGTACCAGCGCGCTCGACTCCACCTCCACGCCCCGGTAGGCGCGGATGCGGGTCAGCGCGTCGCCAAGATCGGCGAGGCTGCGGCATTCAACTTGCAGTTCGTAGTCGGCATCGCCGGTGAGGAGCGCGGCCCATTCGACCGCGTGGAGCGCGCGCAGCCACCCTTCGAAGGCCTCTTTCCGCAGCCAAGGCGCCAGGCGGACCCGGACAATGGCCCGTATCGAGGATCGCACCGTCATCCCTTCCGCAAGACCGGCAGCACCGCCGCGAGCGCCCCGCTGAACCGAAGACACGCGGCGTGGCGACGGCCGGGCCGGTGCCCGGCGGCCGACTCCGTGACCAGACGCTGATGATCATTTCTCGTCACGGCACTGAACCTAGCCCTGCCGGAGCCGGTGCCCCTGTCCCCTAACGCGCTCCAAGCAGAGACACGGCAAACGCAAACGGTTTCAAAACGGCCTGCGACGGGATTTGCCCTACATGAAGTTGCGGGTGTGCAGGGCGGAGAGCTCGGCCGCCTCGTCGTCGGGAAACCCGATGTAAGCCAGGCGCCTGCGGCGCCCCTCGTCCATGCGCCCCTGAAGTTCGCGTACCTCCTGCCAGCCGCGGCGGATCGCCTCCGGCGACCACGACCCCGCGGCGAGCAGGACCAGCGAGTCGAAGACCTCCGCGTTCAGGCCCGCGGTGTCGAGCAGCGTGGCGTGGCGGCGCTCCACCGAATTGCGGAGCGTCCCGAGGTATGAGTTGTCCACGCGAGACAGGTGCGCCGTGTGCGCGACGCCGAACGCCACGTGCCGCGCCTCATCCCGGACCGCGAGCCTGGTCACGTCGGCGGTGACCTGGTCGGGGGCGTGGTCGTGGATGAATCGCAGCAGGTCGAGGAAGGTGCCCTCGCCGAGCACCGACAGCAGGAACGACGCCGTGGTGAAGTCGGGCTCGGCCAGCAGCGTCTGTAGCGAGGCCCGGCCGCCGGCCGACGAGGTGCCGAGCGGGCCGCCCGACAGCAGGGCGCGGCGGGTGAAAACCTCCACGTGCCGCGCCTCGTCGGCGGCCTGGGTCGCCAGCAGCTGCATGACCTCGCGGTAGTGCGGATGGAGCTGTGACAGCAGCCTGGCCGGGATGATCAGCGCGGCCTGCTCGTTCTCCACCAGGTAGGTCATGATCTGCACGACGGCGCGCTCGGCCTCTTCCGGTACCGCGTCAAGCGGTGCGGCCCAGTCGACCGCGGTCGCCGGGTCCCACTGGCTGGCGGCCGCCGCCGCGTACAGCCGCGGTGCGATGTCGGCCCAGACATGCTCGCGTTCTGTC
>JAWWPV010001180.1:0-10149 GCA_033854775.1 Trebonia sp. | reverse complement strand
CGGTGAGGCCGTCTCGCCGTGGGTGGTGACGAGTTCGTAGGCGTGCCGGTAGGAGATGACGGCGGCGACCGCGGCGACGGCGGCCACGGCTAAGGCGGTGGTGATCCTGATCAACGGGTCTGCAATGCCGGCTTCCGGAGGGCTGGCAGGCGGGGGTGATGGGTCGTTACTGTGTTCGGTTGTCATGGGTGGCTCCTCTGCCGCCCTGGGCCGGGAGCCAGTTTGGGGAGCCAACGTGTTCAGGCTGGCTCAGACTGTGCCGACCGCGTCAGAGCATTCGTGCAGGTGGGAGGCTCCCCGTTCAACAGTGCCGGACGTAGCCCGATAGTTCGCATCCGCATGGCATGCAAGAGGTCAGCGGTTCGAGCCCGCTTAGCTCCACCCCAGCTCAGATAGACAACTTCGAACACTGAACCGGCGAGTAACTGCCCTGGTAGGGGCAATCCGAGGTGCAAGATCCGCCGAGGATGGCTGCATGAGCAGCAGTCGCGTGAAGTTTGACCAGGTCCGACCCGACGAATAGCGCTTTGCGATGTTCAAGAGGTCACCAGTTGGGTGAGGGCGGGGTTCCGAGAGGACCGAACTCGTCGCGGGGCTGCGGGACTCTCATCGGTTGCTGGTGCCGCCGGGGAGTGGTGGTGGTCACTTGCGGCGTGGGCCGCAGTCATGAAGATCTTGGGCTCAGCGACCGGGTCGACGAGCTGCCCCTCTGCCGAGATGTGTCCTAACCCAAGTGGCGTCCGTAGGTGTGTAACGACTGCCGCGAACATCCGATTCTGCATGATATGCGGGTGATCTTCATGAGGATCTTGGCAGGCTGACAGGCCTGTCCTTATGACGAGGCAAGATGGCATCCATGTCCCTGCCCACCCCCACGCTGCACACCCCACGCCTGAGACTGCGTCCCTTCACCGGCGTGGACGCGGACGCCCTCTTCGACCTGCACAGCAGCGCCCACGTGCTGCGCTATTGGGACGCGCCGCCGTGGAGCGAACGCACGCGCGCCGAGCGCTTCATCGCGGCTTGCCAGCAGATGGCGAACGAAGGCACCGGCGCCCGGCTGGCCATGGACCGTCTTTCTGACGGCGCCTTCATCGGCTGGAGCAGTCTGACCCGATGGAACCCGGACTACCGCAGTGCGTCGCTGGGCTACTGCCTCCACGATGCGGCATGGGGTCAGGGTTACGCGACCGAGGCCGCGCACGCCTTGCTGCAGTGGGCATTCGGCACGCTGGACCTGAATCGAGTCCAGGCCGAGACTGATACGCGCAACGCGGCATCTGCCCGCGTCCTGGAGAAGATCGGGTTCGTGCGTGAAGGGACGCTACGGGAAGACTGCGTCGTGAACGGCGAAGTATCGGACTCGTGGGTGTACGGGCTGATCAGGCGGGAATGGCGGCCGTCGTCTCCTGGCTCGTGAGACGACGCCTGGCCCACGGGTGCTCCGTTCCGCTGAGTACCTAGGTGCGCGCTCATGGCTCCCTTCTATGAAGTGCCGCGAGTCGGGTGGCAAGAAATAGCACCGAGGCGCCCGCCCGGCAGAGCGGGCAACCGTCAGATCTGGCCGGAAGTCGCGCATGGCCTGCCCTGTGGCGCGCTGGAGATGTCGTGCGCCTCACGGTGAGATGATCGATCAGTGAGCGGTGAGCAGGGCATGATCAGCGGCATGCACCACTTTGGGCTGACGGTTCGTGATGTTGATACGAGCGCGACCTGGTATGAGGAAGTGCTCGGCTTCAGGCGCGTCGGAGAGTACACGGCGCCCGGCGGGGCGCGCCGCAAGGTGTTTCTCCGCCACGACGGCCTGCAAGCCCGCCTGGGGCTCACGCAACACCGGCACGGTAGCCAGGACCCATTCGACGAGACGCGCGCCGGCCTGGACCACCTGGCATTCACAGTCGGCGGCCGCGCTGAACTCGACGCCTGGGCAGCGCGGCTGGCGGACGCCGCAGTCGTCCATTCCCCGGTCATGCCAGCGAACTCCATACCGGGTGCTGCGGTACTCGTCTTCCGCGACCCGGACAACATCCAACTCGAGTTGATCGCCGAGCCGCCGTCCTAGACGCTGGCCACCCGGGGCGAGTCCCCGCGGGACGCCCCTGAGTCAAGAAACGCGCGCCAATTCAGGCCCCATCTCCAGGCCGCTCCCTCCGTTCGCGGCTCACGCTTCTAGCCGCGATGAGGTACGCCGGCACACCGGCGCCCTGCAGGCTAGGCCGAGCTGCCAAGAACACAGGCCCAAGTGCTGAGCATGGATCGGGCGACGCGGAACACCATGCCACTGGCGCCCTCAGGCTGAGCGCCCATCACGGATGGCGGCGACCGGCCGCGGCCTATCCGCGCACAGTCCCGCCCTTCGGTATGCGCGAGCCGCAGGCCGGGGTAGGCCGAGGCGGTCGTGGTCCCTCTGGGGGAGTACCGCGCGCTCAAGGCGCTGGAGCAGCGCGAAGCTGAGTTGTACTGGGTCACTCACGAGAGCCGGTATCCGTCCTCGCCCGGTGACAACATCCCTGACGGCAACGTGTACGACTCGATGGAAGCGCTGTTGGCCTCCCCGCCCGGCCGCCCGAGGGTTGCTTTTACCGGCTTCCCTCAAGGGCGCCATGAATCTTCCCATGACAAGTCATGTTTCAAGCTTGGGTGGGCCGATTTCAACCGCGCGATCTGCTGTTGCGCGTTCCTTATAGTCTTAAGTGCGAAGTCTTTTTCGTAGGGCTGGGTATACTTCCGGTACTTATCCACGTGCTGGCTGATAGCCCGCCGTTGGCCCAGCAGTTCTTGTCTTGCTCTCGCCGTGTTATCCGCCATAGCTAATCTACCTTTACCACGTCTTTCAAGGATGCCCGGCACGGTCTGGGGCGACCATCCGACATTCGAGGACATGAGATAATTATGCGTCTTCAAGGGGGAATTTAACGACCTCTTCCCCACCAAAGCTTCGCGCTACGAGGATAAGCTTGTAGAAAGCATCACATGCGCGCTTTGCGGTCGCCTCATTACTGAGAAGGATATCGACTGACTGGACGGATTGATTTACACCGCGCATGACATCTGCCACTGTCTCTACGAGGCCCGAGCCTGATTTACTCAAGACATGAGTGTCAAGTCTGTACTTCTGGACTAGAGCAGCTTCTTCTGGAGTGAGCGCGAGCCGGTAGTGAAGATTGAACGCCACCCCCTTGTGGCCACCGAATACGCCCTTCATGTCGGCCTGGGTCCGCCTGATCAACAGTTCCATTACCAAGATCCTTTCGCATTGCCGGGCTTGCGCATAACGAAGCCGTTCCGCGGGAAGCGCGGATCCGGCCGCTCGGCGCAGTCCAACCGATTGCAGGTTTCCAGAGTTAGTAGTTGGGACGCGTGGACGGGCAGGGAGGTTGACACTGGTCATACCACGGCTTTGGAGACTGTCCTGATAGATAGCCAACCCTTACCTGAAGATGGGTATATTCTTAGCAAAGGCGGCATATCGCCGTGACTGCCCGAAGCTGCGTATCGGACTGCGCCAAAGAGACTTGGGTAGAGCGGCCAATCTGCCCGCAGGGAATATGGGCTGAATACCCAAGTGCGCGGCTCGTTCTCCAGCCAGATGATCAGGCTGTCGACAGCGGGAAAGCTTGCGCTTCCTGGCCCGCTTCGAGTCCCAGGACCGCGCGGACTGGCTCTCGCCCCGGCGCCTGGCTGCCTGGCTGCCTGGCTGGCCAGCGTGGGCTACTACTGCGGCGGCACGGCTGCCGCCGTCCTGCGTGCCCGCCTGGCTGCCGCGCCCCGCAGCGCCACCGGGGACGACGGCGCCGCGCAAACCTGCATCACCCGGGCACTGCTCACCGTCCTGACCACCGTGACCGAGCAAATCAAAGCCCTGTCCGAGCAGATCGGCGAGCAACTGGCCCTGCACGCCGACGCGCACATCTTTACCTCGCTGCCCCGCTCCGGCACCGTCCGCGCCGCACGCCTGCTCGCCGAGATCGGCGACTGCCGCGCCCGCTTCCCGACCCCCGGGGCCCTGGCCTGCCTCGCCGGCGCCGCGCCCTCCACCCGCCAGTCCGGCAAGATCCGCGCCGTCAGCTTCCGCTGGTCGTGTGACAAGCAACTCCGCGACGCGATCACCGACTTCGCCGGCGACTCCCGCCGCGCCAGCCCCTGGGCCGCCGACCCCTGCAACCGCGCCCGGGCCCGCGGCCACGACCACCCCCACGCCGTCCGCATCCTCGCCCGCGCCTGGCTGTTCGTCATCTGGCACTGCTGGCAAGACGAATCCGCCTACGACCCCGCCCGGCACAACGCCCTTCAGCGCCTCCTCAACCAAGATCAACAGGCGGCGGCTTGACACAGGGCTACTCAGAGGCTCTGGGGATTGCCCGGTCTGCGGCTTCTTGTGTCAGTGTCCCGTCTCTGGTTCGTCCGATCAGAGGCCGCAGCCTGCTCTCTGCCCGCGCCTGGCGGGCGGCGCCTCTTGGTTTGCCCGGGCGGTTCGCTGACGAGGCCCATCACGGTGCCATTCCACGCGTGGCCGGGGAGTGCGCGTTTCTGTGCCTCAGTCGGTGGCTAGTTCGTCGGTGGCGGTTCGGCCGGCGTGCGCGGTCCGGCGGAGGAAGTCGGCGATCAGCTGGAGTTCGGCGTCGCCGTATTCGGCGCAGATCTGGTCCATTGAGGTGTTCATCCCCGAGTAAAGGTGCAGCAGTTCGGAGTTGCGGTCGCGTAGCGCCCGGATGAGGACGGCGCGGCGGTCGGAGGTGCCGCGGTCGCGGGCCACCCAGCCGCCGCGTTCGAGCCGGTCGATGATGCCGGTCATGGTCGCGGGATGCAGCCCGGCGCGTCGGGCCAGGGCGGTCGGGTTGAGCGGGCCGTACCGGTTGATGAGATCAAGGCAGTCGAGGTCGACGTCCTTGAGATCAACGCGCCCGCCGACCTGATGGTTGAGCAGGGACAGCTGGATGCTCAGCTCGCGTAGCGATTCCTTGATCGCGGTACTCAACCGCCGTCTGCGCCGAGCCGAGTTCACGTTCTCAGATGATATGGAATCCATATGATATGATCCTCGTATCTTCAGGGATACAAAGGAAACGGTACCCCCGAATAGTGCCCGTGCACAGGGAGGCTCGCCATGATCCTGGTCACCGGAGCGACCGGCAATGTCGGACGCGAGGTGGTGAGGCTGCTGCTGGAGAGCGGCGAGGAGGTCGGGGCGGTCACCCGCGATCCGGGCTCCAGCGCAGTGCCAGCCGGCGCCCGCGTGGTGGGCGGTGACCCTTCCCGCCCGAAGACACTGACCCTGGCGCTGCGCGATGTGGAGGCGGTCCTGCTCAGCCCGCGCGCTGTCGGTCGCGGCGCCGCCGAACTCCTGTCGCTGGCGGGGGAGCACGGCGCGCGCCGGGTGGTCCTGCTGTCGGCAGTGACCGTAGAGTACCCCGCTGGCGAGGCTCGCTTCGCCGACGCCTTCAAGGCGGCCGAAGACGTCGTCACAGGGAGTGGCCTGGACTGGACCCTCCTGCGGTGCGCCGACTTCGCCGCCAACGCCCTGGCCTGGGCGCCGCAGATCCGCCAGGCCGGCCTCGTACGGGGCGCTTACGGCGACGCCACGACCTCTACGATCCACGAGCGCGACATCGCCGCGGTGGCCGCATCGGCGCTGGCCAGCTCGGCACCCGCCGGGCACACCTACGTGCTCACCGGCCCGCAGTCACTAACCCAACGCGACAAGGTCCGCCTCATCGGCGAGGCCATCGGAAGAGAGCTGTCCTTCCAGGAGATCTCTCCCCAGCAGGTCCGCCAGGCCATGATCACCCAGGGCCTTCCTGAGGAGATCCCCGACCGGCTGCTCGGCTCCCTGGCCCACTACGCCAAGCAGCCGGGACCGTCCTCAGACACCGTGCAGCAGGTACTGGGCCGGCCCGCGCTCACCTTCGCCGAATGGGCGGCCGGCCACGCCGCCGCCTTCCAGAACTGAACACAAGCCCTAACCAACCCTCCTGGACGGCCAGATGAAACTCACGATTTTCGCAGCGACCGGTGGCATCGGCCGTCAAATCCTCGAGCAGGCCATCGACGCGGGCCACGACGTCACCGCGGTCGTCCGCAACCCCCAGAAACTGCCCGCCAAGCTGTCCAGGCAAGACCTGCCGGACGGCCCGCGGGCAAAACCTCCGCCGCGGCGCCTTCATTTCACGCGCCGATGTCGCCCATTACCTGCTTCGCGCACTCGATCAACCCGAGACGATCAGGCAAACCATTGGCCTGGCCAACTAATGGACCGAAGAAATCATCGGAGTTCCCATGTTCCCCGCCTACGTCATCGTCACCATCGTTGCCATCGCCGCTAATGCCTTCTCGGGCATCGCCGCCATCCTCCACTTCAAGCCGATCCTCCCCGGCATGGCCAGGGCAGGCGTGCCTGAATCGTGGCTGACCTTCCCGATAGGCACCCTCAAGACAGCGGGCGCGGCCGGCCTGCTGCTCGGCCTCACCGGCATGCCAGTGATCGGCACGGCGGCCGCCATCGGCCTCATCCTGTTCTTCGTCTGCGCCGTCTACACCCACGTGCGCGCGAGCGACTACTCGTCGCAGTTCGCCTTGGCGAACGGGTACCTCCTGCTGGCCGTGGCCGCGCTGGCGCTGGACCTGGCAGTCAGGCATCGCTGAGGATGCAGACGGCAGAACACATCGATCCACGTCCCGTCCACCCTGATCGGACCCGCAAGCACAGGTAGCCCAGGCCGATGCCATCCAGTCGCCGGCGGCTCCCGCCGAGCACCGCACCCCCACCCGCACTAAATGTTCCATCTGCTTGCCGAACATCCGGCGAATTCCAGCCTTCCCACCCCACGGCTGGATGTGGTCCGATGCTCAGGCCAGCGGCACCGGGCTGCTCAGTGACGGAGTCAGGTCAAGCCGCCGGCCGGCCAGGTGGCGGCCGCCCGGTGCGGGATCAACCAGATCCCCGTCGTGCACGACGACCCGGCCGCCGACGATGACCGTGACCGGCCGCCCGGTCACCTCGGTGCCCTCGTACGGGGTGTAGTCCGTGGCCATGTGCAGTTCCCCCGTGGTCAGCGTCCATTGCCGCGTGGGATCCCACAGGGCCAGGTCCGCGTCCGCGCCTGGCAACAGCGTGCCCTTCCGCGGGTAGATCCCGTTGGCCCGGGCCGGGTTGGCCGCGGTGAGCTCGACGAACCGGGTGACCGGCAGCCCGCGGCGCACCACGTACTCGGAGAAGATGACAGGCAGGCGGGTTTCCACTCCCGGCAGGCCGTTCGGCATGACGCGGACGTCGTGCCGCCGGGACCGCTTCTGCGCGAGGTCGTAGCAGCAGTGGTCGCTGCCGATGGTGGTGATCTCCCCGGTGAACAGCTGGCGGCCGAGCTGCTCGACCGCGGCGGCGGAGCGCAGCGGCGGGCAGCACACGAAACGCTCCGGCTCGCGGCCCTGGTACTGGCGGTCGTCGAGCACGAGGTGGTGCGCGACGGATTCGGTGAAGGCGGCCACGCCGCGGCGGCGCGCCTGGGCGACCAGCCCGGTCGCCTCGGTGGTGGACTGGTGCACGAAGTACACGGGGGCCCGCAGCGACTCCGCGATGGCCAGCACCTCGGCCACCGAGGCGGTCTCAGCCAGCTCGGGGCGGGTGGCGGGCATATTTCCGGCGGCCACCCCGCCGCCGGCAGCGCACTGCTGCTGTGCGTCCTCAATCAGGTGGTTGGCCTCGCAGTGGATGACCACCATGCCGCCGAGATCCCGCAGCACGGTCATGGTCCGCAGGATCGTGTCGTCATCCGCCATGCTCTCGCCCCGGTAGGTGGTGAACATCTTCACCGTGACAATGCCGTCGCTGACCAGGGACGCGAGCTGGTCCGCGGTGGATGGGTCCCAGGTGGTCACGCACGCGTGCAGCGCGCTGTCGCACAGCCCCTGGGTGGCCTTGGCCCGCTGGGCGTGCGCGACGTCCGCGGGGGCCTGTCCCGGCCGGGGGATGGCGAAGTCCACGATCGTCGTGGTGCCGCCGGACACCGCGGCCGTCGTGCACTCCCGGTAATCGTCCAGCGAGGTGAAGTCGCCCGAGGTGAAGCCCACGTGGCAGTGCGGGTCCACGCCCCCGGGCAGGACGAGCAGCCCGCTGGCGTCGATCTCGGTGGCCTGAGTGCTCCCCAGGGGGAGCGGGGTGCCCGGCGCCACGATCGCCTGGACCTGCCCGCCCGCCGCGAACAGGTCCGCCCGGCCGTGCCACTGCGCGTCGACCAGTGTCCCGCCGCGGACGGCCAGGTCGACCGGGGGCACGGCGGTCATGTCCTCCTCCTTACGGCCCCGGCCAGGTAGGCCTGCCATCCGCCGGCCTCGCTGATATCGCTGACCCCGGCGGAGTCCAGGGCCCAGGCGCGCATCCGCATGGACAGGGCGCCGTTCCCGTCCTCAAGCTCGATCACGCCGAGCTCGAGTTCGCCGGGCTCCCGGGGCAGGAGCTGGTCACGCAGCATCGCGTAGGGCATCTCGTAGAGCTCGCCCGGCACGGCCACGCCGCGTTTGCCGACGGGGTGCAGCCCGGGGAACTCATCGCGCACCGAGAAGAAGCGGTACCGGGGCGCGGTGACCGCCGGGCCCAGGAACCGGGCTTCCGCCAGTGCGTCGTGGAGCGAGCCTCCGCGCATCGCCTGGCCGTTGACGAACATGCGGACGGTATCCATCGGGCTCCCTTCAGGGCGGGTTCTCATGGCATGGCGGCGTGGCGGCGGACACGTTCGGCCTCCGGGTCGGGCAGCGGGACTGCCTCCAGCAGCGCCCGGGTGTAGGGATGCGCGGGCTCCCGGTACAGCTGATCCCGGTTTCCTTCCTCAACGATCCGTCCGTGCTGCATGACCGCGACCCGGTCGCAGAGGTAGCGGATGACGCCCAGGTCGTGCGCGATGAACAGCATCGACAGGTGAAGCTGCTCGCGCAGGTCGCGGAACAGGTTCAGCACCTGGGCCTGCATCGAGACGTCCAGGGACGACACGGGCTCGTCACAGATGAGCAGCTCGGGTGAGACGGCGAGCGCCCGGGCGAGGGCGATGCGCTGGCGCTGGCCACCCGAGAACGACCGGGGATGCCGGCCCAGCTGGCCGGCGGACAGGCCGACCAGCTCCAGGAGCTCGATCACCCGGGCCCGCCGGGCGGCCGGGCTGGGCTCCAGCCGGTGCACGAGGAGTCCCTCGCCGACCAGCTGCTCGACGGTCATCCGCGGGTTGAGCGAGGAGTAAGGGTCCTGGAACACCATCTGCATCCTGGCCCGCAGCGCCCTCAGCTCCCGGCCGCGGGCGCCGGTGACATCCTGCCCGCCGAGCAGGACGGTGCCGGAGTCGGGCCGCAGCAGGCCCGCGACGCAGCGCGCGGTGGTCGACTTCCCGGACCCGGACTCGCCCACCAGGCCGAGCACCTCGCCGCGCCCGACCGTGAAGCTGACCTGGTCCACCGCCCGGGCGCGCCGGCCCGGGTAGGACTTGACCAGGTCCGAGACCTGCAGCAGGGGCTGGGTCACGGTGACTCCACCTCGCTCGCGACGGCGTCCGCCGCTATCCTCTGGGCATCGGGGGGTTCTGTGTCCGCGGGCTCGTCCGTGTCGGGCGGCACGGTAGCCAGCCGGACGCCCGGGTCGGCGTTGATGCGCGGGATCGCACCGAGCAGGCCGCGGGTGTAGGGGTGCTCCGGCCGGTAGTAGATGTCGTCGGTCATGCCGCGCTCCACGACCCGCCCGTGCCGCAGCACCACCACGCTGTCCGCGAAGCCCGCCACGATGGCCAGGTCATGGGTGATCAGGAGCACAGCCATGCCGCGCTCGTCCGCAAGGTCACGCAGCAGCTGGAGCACCTGGGCCTGGACCCGCACGTCGAGCGCGGTCGTCGGCTCATCGGCGATCAGCAGCTCCGGCTCCGCGATCACCGCGATCGCGATGACGACCCGCTGCCGCATGCCCCCGGAGAACTGGTGCGGGTAGTCATCGAACCGCTGGGCCGCGTCGCGCACGCCGAGCCGGCCGAGCAGGTCGATGCCCTGCCGGCGGGCCTCACGGCGCCGGACGCCCCTGATCACCAGCGGCTGCATGATCTGCCAGCCGACCGTCATCACCGGGTTCAGCGCGGCCAGCGGGTCCTGGAACACCAGGCCGGCGCCGGAGCCGCGGAC
>JAWWPV010001179.1:0-3115 GCA_033854775.1 Trebonia sp. | reverse complement strand
AAACAGCCGGCCCGCAGCGCCGGGAAACCGGGACATAACGGGCGAACCGGTCGGCTTTCCTGGGCCGCCGCCCGGATGACCCGCGATCTCAGTGTCAAGCCACCCCAGAACACGTCACAAGGACAGGCAAGGCGCGGAACCGACGGCCCGCGGGACCGCGACACGCCCGGGACGGGCAACTCGAAAACCGACGCGCCCATATCGCCCCGCAGGACGCACGATCTAACGAGGGGCACGGGACGTCACCTTGACTACTTGCCATCATCCCGTGAATGGCCCGTCTATGCGGTACCGGCCGCTGGACGGCCATAAGGCTCATTAGTCATGACCGAAATCGCGTTATCCGCCCCGCGAAGGAGGGATAGCCCTACGGCTCGCACGCTGTGCGGATCGCCCCGGTCGGGCCTAGCCAGGCTCGGCCGGGGCGCTAAAACTACCGCTAGCGGCGGGCGCCGCGCGTGCGCAGGAAATCGCTTACCACATATTCTCCTAGTCGTTCTGGCGTGGCCCGCAGGACCCGGCCGCCATTGCGCTTGGCCACGTTATCGACGAAGGCGGCCAGCCGGTCGTCGTCGGCCAGCATGAAGATGTTCAGCGCCGCGTGCCGCCTGGTCATCTTGTCCACCTCGGCCAGCGTCAGCTCGATGGTCTCCGGTGCTGGCGGCCAGTCGAACCACGGCCTGCCGTCCCGCATCAGGTGCGCGGTCGGCTCCCCGTCGGTGATGATCAGCACGACCGGCTCGTGCTCGGGGTGCTTGTCCAGGTGACGGCCCGCGATCATCAGCGCGTGATGCAGGTTGGTGCCCTGGACCATGTCCCAGCCAAGGCCCGCCAGTTCCGTCTCGTGCAGTTCCCTCGCGTAGTTAGAGAACCCGATGACCTGGATCGCGTCCTGCGGGTACTTGGTCCGCAGCAGCGCGTGCAGCGCCAGCGCCGTCTGCTTCGCCACCGCCCAGGTGCCGCGCAGCGCCATTGAATACGAAAGGTCGACAAGCAGGCAGACCGCCGCCGCCGATCGCCGCTCGGTTTCCGCCACCCGGAAGTCCCCGGCAGTCAGCCGAACGGTTGCGTCCCTTCTGTTCTCCGCCGCCGATCTCAGCAGGGCAGAGCGGACGGTCGCGGGAACGTCGATCGGCTGCTCGTCACCGAACTCCCACTCCCTCGTGGACCCGGTCAGGTCGCCGGCCTGCCCGGCGTCCTGCCGGTCGTGGTCACCGCCCCGCATGCCGTTCTCAAGCCCGGCGAACACCTGGCGCAGCGCGGTGTCGCCAAGCCGGCGGACGGCCTTCGGCGTGAGTTCAAGGTTGCCGCCGTCACTGGACAGGTAGCCCTGCCGCTGCAGCTCCCGCTCAAGCCTGCGCAGCGCCTGCAGGTCGTCGACCGCCTGCCTGCCGAGCGCCCGGCGGACCGCTTCCTCGTCGACGTCCTCCAGGTTGGCGCCCGCGTACTCCTGGCCGAGCGCGGACTCCAGGTCGGCGAGGTCCGCCATGTCGGCGACCGCGCTCGTCGCGTCGCCGAGGCCGAGCGGCTCACCGCCGGGCATCCGCACCCCGGGCTGCGGCTGGCCGAGCTCTGGCCGGCGCTGGCGCAGCGCGTCGCCGAGGGCGGACAGCTCCGCGGCCAGGCCGGCGTCCTCCATCGCCTGGGACATCAGGTTGGCGAGCTCCTCGCGCTGCTCGTCCGACAGCGAGTTGAGTAGCCGCTCGGCCGCCTGCATCCGCCGCGTGAGGGAGTCGACGAGCTCCTCCAGGTTGGTCGGGTTGTCGGGGAACATGTCGCCGTACTGGCCCATGAAGTCGTCGAAGTCCTGCTGCGTGTGCTCACCGCGCGTGTCCGCGTCGAGCATCTGCCGCAGGTCCGCGAGCATGTCCTTGACCCGCTGCATGGCGGCCGGGTCTGGGTTTTCCAGTGCCTGCTTCATGCCCTTGAACTGGCTGTCAAGGACCTCCCTGCGCAGCAGGTCGCGCAGCTCCTCGAACTTCTGCCGCGCCTGCGGGGAGCGCCAGTCGTACTCGGAAAGCTGGCGGATGGCCTGCGAGGTGTCATTCGGCAGCGCGTCGAGTTCCGCCTCACGGAGCCGCGCGTCGTCGCTCGGGTCAGGGAACAGCGCTCCGCGCTCGGCCTCCAGGGCCTCGTCGAGCAGCTCGCGGGCCTGGTCGAGCATCCCGTCGAGCCGCCCGGCGTTGCGCAGCTCGCGCTGCCGCTCGCGGACGCGGCGCATCAGGTCATCGAGGCCGCGCCGGTCCTGCCAGCCGCGCCGCAGCAGGTCGCGGAGCGCGTCCCGCGGGTTGTCCCCGCCCAGGATGCGCTCGCCCATCTCGTCGAGCGCCTCCCGGGCGTCATACGGGGGCGCCAGCGGGTCCGGGCCGTCGTCGTAGGCCCCATACCGATAAGAGTTGGCCATTTTCCTACTCCGTCCGCGTACCGTCCGCTGTCATCCCGCCGGGCGGTGACCCCCGGCCTGCCTTCGTACTGGCCTCGTGGGCCACAAGGCCGCTAGATGCGCCCTTGTGGCGCCCAGGGCCAGTACCGTTTTGGCCCTGGGCCCCCAAGGACAGGTGGCGCCGGGTTGTGACACACGATTCCGTTCGGGATGATCCGGTTTTTGCCGTTGATATCTGCTTTATGTCCGGTACGTGGCCGTTCCATCGCTCGTGTCCTTGGACAGGCGGCGGATCAGGTACAGGCCCTCGAGGACGAACTCGATGGCCGCCGCGGCCTCGCCGAAGGACTCCCTGCCCTCCATGCCGAGCCTGGCCATGATCCTGGCCAGGCCGGGGACCTCGCCGGTGCGGCGGAGCAGCTCCCCCGCGGACACCATCTCGCCTGACTCGATCGAGCCGCCGTCCTCGAACTTGGCGAGCAGCCCGGTAAGGTCGGCGCCGCCGAGCCGCGAGCGGAACGTCTCCGCGATCGCGCGGCGCAGCAGGTGGCCGAGGATCTCATCCTCGCGGCCCTCCTCGCTGACCTCGAACTCGACCTTCCCGCGGAGCGTCGGGACGATGCCGGGCAGGTCGGCCACCCGGGCGACAGGCACCTCCTCGCGCGCCTCGGCGACCAGCGCCGTGCGGCGCACCGCGGCCGCGGCGGCCGCCTCGGCGGCCGCGATCGCGAA
>JAWWPV010001178.1:0-3292 GCA_033854775.1 Trebonia sp. | reverse complement strand
AGGACGGCGAAGTCGGCGTACCTGTCGCCCGGAATGTCATACTTTTTCGCGATCTCCACCTCGGTGATCGGGTCAAGCTTGCCGAGGCCCTTGATCGTGTAGAGGACGCGGACCTGGCGCTCGTCGTCGATGAGCTGGAAGAGGTCGCGGTCGCCGGTGACGACGTCGACCGGCTGGGCCGCCTTCGTCGCGAGCGTTGCGATGACGTCGTCGGCCTCGTAGCCGTCGTGCTCGGCGAGGGCGATCCCCGCGGCGATCAGGACCTGGGTAATCAGCGGGATCTGCACGGCGAGGCCGGGCGGCGTCTGCTCTGACCCGTCAGGCTCTGCGCGGTGCAGCTTGTACCCGGGGATGGCCGCGGTCCGGAAGGCAGGGCGCCAGTCGGCGTCAAGGCAGGCGACGAGCCGCGCCGGCTGGTGATCCCTGACCAGCCGGGACATGGCATCGAGCAGCCCCCGAATCGCGTTTACCGGCGTACCGTCCGGTGCCGTCACCGTCTCGGGCATTCCGTAGAACGCCCGGTAGTCCAGCGACGCCGTGTCAAGCAGCAACAACGCGCCCACCCCGGTAATACTGCCACGCCGGGGCGGCGGCCGCGCGCCCGCCGCCGGTAAGCGCGGGTGGCTGGCATGCGGCATAATCGGTGGGTGCCAACAGAGCAGTGGCGTGCGCCGTTCGTGCTTCGGGTCAAGTCGGTTGTCGCCGCCGCGATTGGCGTGACAATCGCGGCTGTGTTCTTCCCGGTCTGGTTCGCGGTGCCAGTTGCCATCGTGTGCGGCGTCTGGGGCCTGGGCATGGCTGCCTTCGGCGGATCGGTCGCGGTCGATGCCGGGGCTGGCCTGCTGGTCATGCGGATGGGACTGATCATCAGGCGAGTCCGGTTGGCCGACGTGACGGCTGTGCTCGTTGACCAGGCCAAGGTGTCCGTAGCACGGACCAAGGGCGGCGAGATCTCGCTCTACGCCTGGCGTAAGGACCGGGTGGACAGCATGCTAGGGGTGCCGGTCGTGGCCGGCGACATCGGGCACGCGATCTCCAGCGCGGTGGCCCTGGCGCAGGCCGCCGAGGACTCGCAGGCTGCCGAGGCCTCGCAGGCCGCCGACTCGCGGTCCGCCGCGGAGGATGCGCGGCCAGCCAGCCCCGGTCGCACACCGGGGCAGACCCGGTCCCGGCTCGCCACCGCACTACTCGGCGGCGCGGGAGTGCTGGCGATCGTCGGCGCGCTCGTCGTCCGCGTCCACTGGCACAACCCCGTGCTGACCGTCCTCAGTGTCATCATCGCGCTGGCCCTGGGCGTCTCCGGCCTGCTCTACCTGCTGGTCGCGCTCTGGATCCTGCTCACCGGCCGCGCCCCGCGCACCACCGTCCCGCTATGACCACGCCGCGACGCGGCGCGTGAAACGCGGGGAGCGGGGCGCGGGGACATTCCCCGGCCCCGCTCCCCGCGGGACTACTGCAGGAGGATCTTGCCAGCGGAGACGGTGATCGTCTTCGCGGGCAAGGGGGCGGGGGCCGGGCCCGCGACGACCGAGCCGTCGGTGATCTTGAACTTGCTGCCGTGGCAGGGGCAGTCGATCGTGCCGGCCGCGACCTGGTTGCAGAGGCAGCCGACATGGGTGCAGACCGCGCTGAAGGCCTTGTACTCGCCCTTGGACGGCTGGGTGACCACCACCTTCGCGTCCGTGTAGACCTTGCCGCCGCCCACGGGGACGTCGGTGACCATGCCGAGCAGCGTGCCCGTTTGCCCGCTGCCGTTCATGGAACCGCCGTTCATGGTGCTGGCACTGCTTGACGGCTGGCCGGCCATGCCGTTCGCCATGCCGCTTCCGCTGGCGGATGGCGTGGTCGAGCCCATTCCTGGCGCCTGGCCGGCACCGTTCGCGTCGTATGGCACGGCGGCGCTGCTGCACGCGGACAGCACTCCCGCCACGCCGAGGACTCCCGCTCCAAGCAGTACGCAGCGCCTGGTGGCGCACTGATGCTGCTGGGACTCGTCGGTCATCGATCATCCTTCGCTCGTGGTTGCCGTTAGCACTCACACTTCTACGGCAACCGGGACGGCCCGCCCTGATCATCGTTGATGCCGTAATGATCCGGTAACCGGCGCGCGGGGCTAGCCGTGGTGGTGACGGTGCCAGTAGTTCTGCACCTGGGGACGGGACATTCCGGACGGAGACGGGTGGTGGCCGCCCTGGCCGTGGCCCTGGCCCTGGCCCGCCTGGCTCGGATTCGTGGACGGTGCCGGGTCGCTCGCGGTCGCCGGGCAGGTCGTCGTGCCGGCCATCGGGTTGCCTTGGCCGGGCGTGATCGGCCGGACCTGGGTGACGAAGCACGCGGCTACCACGACGCCGTTGCCGTCGGCGCTCGTGGACACGTCGTTGTTCATTCCGAACGAGCCGCAGTTCAGGTTCATGAACGACTGCTGCAGGCGCATCGCCATGAACGTGAACAGGTTGCTCGCCGCGGTCGGCATCGGGCTCGGGCCGTTGATGAGCAGGTTGACGTCCTGCTGCAGGCGGCTGCCCTGAATCTTCTCCATGTCCGAGCAGTAGGTGGCCGGGGACTCGCCGGCCGGGAGCGCCGGCATGTCGACAAGCGAACGGTACGTGTTGGTCTTGTCCGTGCTGAAGTTGCCGTTGCCGTCCACTGTCATCGGGTCGTTGAGCGGGACGATCGCCGACGGGCCGCTGCCCTGGCGGCCGGCCCAGGCGGCCGCCTGGAGCTCGTCAAGCGGGAGGCCTGGCGCGGTGGCGCCGCCGTCGGCCAGGTTCGGCACCTCCCACGGGGAGCAGCCGAGCGCCGGGTCGACGAAGAGGTCGAGCAGCCCGTTGTCGCTTCCGTTGAACAGGGTCATCGCGCCGCCGAGCGAGCCCCGGTTGGCTGCCGTGTCCTGCGCGGTCTGCCCGTTGGACGTCGTCAGGTACTCGGTCGTGACGTTGTCGCTCTGGTCCTGGTCGATGAGGGCGAAGCTGCGGGTGGTGAGGCACGTCTGCCCGTCTTTCGCGGTGCCCGGCGCGGGGACCCGCAGCTTGTGGGCCGCGATCGCCATGTTCGCCGCGTTGAAGAACGCCGTCGCGTTGCAGGCGCCGACCTGGGTGAACGACGAGAACTGGCCGTTCATGTTCTCGCCCGCCACGCAGTTGGCCTGCTGGAGGATCGCGTCAGGGGTAGGCGAGGCAGCCGGGGAGTCACCGGGGTTCGCGGGCGGACCCGTCGGGGCGCCGCCTGCCGTGGTCGCCGTGGCACTTGAGGTCGGCGACGCGCTCGCGGTCGCGGCGGCGCTTCCGGTCGC
>JAWWPV010001177.1:0-6008 GCA_033854775.1 Trebonia sp. | reverse complement strand
GTGCTGTTCATCGGCACCGTGCGGAACAACGACGCCGACAAGGGCGTGATCGGGCTCGCCTACTCGGCGCACCCGTCAGCCGAGGCGGAGCTGCGGAAGGTCACTGAGGGCATCCTGGCCAAGTTCCCCGACGTGATTGGGGTCGCGGCAGTGCACCGGGTCGGCGACCTGGACGTGGGGGACCTGGCCGTCGTCGTCGGCGTGTCCTGCGCGCACAGGACGGAGGCCTTCCACGCCTGCCACGCCCAGATAGACGAGCTGAAGGCCACGGTGCCGATCTGGAAGCACCAGCGTTTCACCGACGGCACCGACGAGTGGGTCGGCAGCCCGTAGTCCATCAGTATGGGAACCGGTCGCACGAAGGCTTAACTCCGTTCGGCCGTGCTCATGCCGCCTCAGCTTGTCCCTCAGAATGTAAAGACACGATTCGAGCACGTCATCGCCGAGCGCTTCAGGTTCGGCGAGCAGGATTTCCACGGCCAGCAGGCGCGCGGCCGGGGCGGGAAGGCTATCGATTGCCTGCGTCGCGTTCATCGTTTCGTATCCTTTCTGCTAGCTGACGTGTGCCCACGAGATCCGCGCCCGTCGCAGGAACTCAGCGGTGAGCTGCTGGAAGCGGGCCATCAGTTCGGGGCTTACCTCGTGCTCTGGCGTGCGCTCGAGCACCTCGCGCACGCGCCGCCGCTCGGCGATGAATGCCGGATCGTCTAGATGGGTGAAGTCATCACTCTCGCTCATGACCTTCCTGCTCTCGGGGGATTGCGGCCCTGGTGCGCCCCGCCGACGTTCCCATTGGGTTCGGTTAGCACGCCGTGACGCCGGCGGGACGTAACGGCATGGTGGCGTGACCATGCAGCGCGACGGAACACTTACGAGCCAATAGGGAAACGCGCCCCACGCGACTGGCAAATTTGCCACGGGTGACTAGCTGGAAACACGGGGTAGCAAAGAGGCACGATTGGCTTATGGCGACTGATCCAGCACGGTACTTCGGCAAGCAGGTACGTAAGGCGCGCTTGGCGACCGGCCTCACGCTGAAGGAGTTTGGCGACCAGATCTGTTACAGCGCAGGACAGATAAGCCGTATCGAGTCAGGTACGCGCCCGCCTAACAAGGTGTTCGCGAAGGCATGTGACGGGGCTTTTCCCGACATGGGCGGCTGGTTCTCTGACTTTTTCGACGAATCTCGCGAGTGGATGGCCACACCGCCGTGGTTCCGGCCGTGGATTGAACATGAGCAGTCGGCGCGTGTGCTGAAGGTCTGGACCTGCGGGCACTTCTCCGGGCTTGCCCAGTCTGAGGAATACACCCGCGCTGTACTTGCCAGCGAACCGGGAGTCTCAGACGAACAGATAGGCGAGCGAACAGCGGCGCGGATGTCACGTCAGCGGGTGCTTACGCGGGAGGACCCGCCGGCCGTGTGGCTGCTGGTCGACGAGGCCGCCTTGTACCGCCGGGTGGGGTCCGCCGAGACCATGGCCGCGCAGCTTCGCCACTTGGCCGCCGTCGCGTCGCTCCCGTATGTCACGGTTCAGGTCGTTCCCTCCGTCATGCACGCGGGCATGTCTGGGAGCTTCGCAGTAGCTGACAGCGCGGCGTACACGGACACGGCGGCGGGCGGAATGGTTTTCGAGGACGCCGAAACGGTTAGGGCCTTGACCATCCGCTTCGATAGCATTCGCACCGAGGCGCGGCCGGCATCAGAGCTAGCCGCCATCATCGGTGAGGCAGCGATGCGACATGAACGCTATGGACTGGCGTAAGTCGAGTTATTCGAGCAGCAACGGCGGTGAGTGCGTAGAGACGGCCAGCGGTGGCGCCGTGGTCTTGGTGCGGGACACCACCAAGCGCGACGGCGGGACGCTCGCGTTCAGCGCCGAGGCGTGGCAGGCGTTCGTCACGTCGCTGAGGTAGACCTGATCAGCAATGGTGCGGGGATGCGCGAAGCAAGAACTCGTTCGGGATGACCTTCTGTTCGTGTTTCTCGATACGCCGTAACCTTAGGGGCGGTTGCGTGTCCCGGCCGGGATCAGGCGTGCGCGATGCGGGCGAGCATGAGGGTGATGTCATCCTCGCCGTGCTCGCGAAGCGCCTGGGCCGTGGCCTCGCAGGCGGCGCCTAGCGTGCTGCCGGGTCGCGCTAGGACGTCGTCGAGCGCCTCCTGAAGCGCGGCGAGGCCGTCGTCGATCGGGCGAGTGCGGCTTTCCACCAGCCCGTCCGTGTACAGCGCGAGAGTAGCTCCCGGGGGAAGCGTGAACTGAGTGACCTGGAATGCCCCCGCGGCGAGACCGAGCGGGAGACCGGGCGGAACGTCGAGCAGGTGTGCCCGCTCGCCAGGCCTCGCCAGTACGGGCGGCAAGTGGCCGGCCCGCGCGATATCGGCGGTTCCGGCTGACGGGTTGATCACCGCGTAGACGCAGGTGGCGAACGGTGCTGCCGTCATCCCTGCCAGGGTCGCGTCCAATCCCGCCGCCATCGCATCCAGCCGGCCAAGCACTTCCTGCGGCGGCAGGTCCAAGTCGGCCAGGGTATGCGCCGCGGTGCGCAACTGGACCATCACCGCGGCGGCCTCGGGGCCGTGCCCCATCACGTCGCCCACGATCAGCGCCGCCCGGCCGCCTGGGAGCGGGACGATGTCGTGCCAGTCACCGCCTACGACACTGTCGCCGACCGGAAGGTAGAGGTGGGCGACCTCGATACCGGAAGGGATGCTGGGCTGGCTGGGCAATAGCCCGCGCTGCAGCGCCAGCGCGGTCCGCCGCTCCCGGTCATAGAGCCGCGCGTTGTCGATGCACACCGCCGCACGCGAGGCGAGCTCGCCGGCCAGCGCGACGTCACCGGGATTGAACGCAGGGCTGGCGGTCGTCCTGGCAAACACTGCGCATCCGACCGTTACGCCGCGGGCCGTCAGTGGCATAGCCAGGAACGACGTGTAGCTGTCCGCGGTCCCCGGCCCGTCGGGATGTGCGGCGAGCAGCGCGGCGGTCTCGTCATCGAGTTGGACATACAGGACCGGCTTGCCGGTCGCCATCGCCTGCGCGCGAGGGGTTCCCTCCGCCAGAAACAGCACCTCCCCGGGAGGCAGCAGGCTGCTGGTTAGCGTCTCGGCGTGACCAGCGAGACGGGCCGCCAGCCGCCGAACCGTTATTCCGTGCCCGGCGCTGAGCGAGGAGCGGTCGTCGGCGGCAAGCAGACGCTCGGCCGCGTGGATGGTGGCCGCGTCAGCGAAATCAGTGACGGCGGCCTCGACTACTTCGGACGCGGTCTGGGTGAGGTCCAGGCTGCCGCCGATCCGGGCCGTGGCCGCTGTGAGCCAACCGGGGGCCGGCTGCGGCCAGGCGCGCTGCACGATGACCAGCGCGGTGCCGTCCGACCCTGTCATCGGCTCCCACCGCAGCGCGAAGCGGCCTTCCCCGAGCAGCCCGCCCGCCACGGTCGTGGTCCATACCGCCCCCGCCGCGACCTGAGCCAGCGCGCGATCAACCAGCGTGCGCTGGCCGGGACTAGTCATCAGCACGTCGCAAACGTGCTGTCCGATGACGGCGCCCGCCTGGTGCCCGAACAGAGACGTGGCGGTCACCGGCCAGGACACTACCCGGCCTGCGTCGTCAAGGGTGAACGCGGCCAGGCCGGCCAGGTCCAGTTCACGCCGCCGCGGCAGTGGCGGCTGTTCGCGCGGGGCTATCTGTGGTTGCACCAGTACCTGCACCACCCTCAAGACTCGCCGTGAACTAGGGACCTGCTGCGCCGGAATGCCGCGGTCACCAGGAGTCTTGATAGCTCTGTCGGCCCTGGATGCCCGGATATTGCGATATCGTTCAAATCCGAAATGTAGCGCATACTGGGCTTTTGGTCAGGTAGGCAGGGTACCCGTGTCGTCGGAGGCAGGTAGTGGCCGCTAACAACCTGGAGTGGGTACCGGCAGGAGTCGACACCAGGCAGGCGAACATCGCCCGCGTCTATGACTACCTGCTCGGCGGCAGCCACAACTTCCTCGCCGACCAGGATGTAGCCCGCGCGCTCGCGGCGGTCGAGCCGGAAATCCGGGCGATCGCCTGGGCCAACCGGAGGTTTCTCGGCCGCGCGGTCCGTTTCCTCAGCGAAACCGGGATCCGCCAGTTCCTCGATATCGGCTCAGGCATCCCGACCGAAGGCAACGTGCATGAAATCGCCCAGGCAGCCGATCCCGCCGCCAGGGTGGTCTACGCAGATGTCGACCAGGTCGCGATAGCCCATAGCCGCGCGATCCTGGCCGACAGCCCGAATGCCACGATCATCGAAGCTGACCTGCGCGAGCCGGACAAGATCCTCACCCATGACCAGACCCGGCAGCTTCTCGACTTCAAGCAGCCTGTGGCGTTGCTCCTCGTGTCCGTACTGCACTATGTCGCCGATGCCGACGATCCGTGGCGCGTCGTGGAAGAACTGCGCGACGCGCTCGCGCCCGGCAGTTACCTGGTGATCTGTCACGGCACCTCCGACGAAAGGCCGGAAGTGATGCAGGCGGTTGGGAAAGTGTTCAACCGCAGCGTGACCACGCAAAGCCATATCCGCTCGCGGGCGGAGATCCTGCGGTTTTTCGGTGACTTCGAACTGCTCGAGCCCGGCCTGGTGCACATGCCGCTCTGGCGGCCCGACTCACCCGCCGATGTGCCCAGCGACCCGGGCAGGTACTGGTGCCTGGCCGGCGTGGCGCGAAAAGCGTAAGGCCACGGTGCCGATCTGGAAGCACCAGCGGTCGGTCGTCAGCCGCCTCACGCACCCCGGCGTGCCGGCTGCCGGTTCCCGAGTTTGCGGCGCACCAGCGTCGCCAAGGCCCCTGGCATCATGCGCAGAGTCTGCCCCGGGTCCCGCCACAGCTCCGGGTGCACGAGGTCAAGGCGTGCCTCTGCGCCTTTGAAGACGCGTCCGCGCGCGAAGAGCAGGATGTTCTGCCGGTACCACACCATGATCCGCTGGTCCGTCCAGATCTGCGGGCGGATGACGTCGTAAGCGGTGTACCCGGCCTTTGCGAACTTCCCTGCCCAGTAGGACGGCCACTGCTCGTTGACGTGATGCGTACCGCCCTGCCCGGGGATGGCGGCGGAGAACAGGACCGTTTCGCTGTGCCTGGCTAGTGATTCGACGAACGTGTCGGCATGGGCCTCGTCAAGGTGCTCGGCCACTTCGAGGGTCTGCACGAGGTCGAACTTGCGCCCAAGCGAGAACGACTGCTGCAGATCGACGGGTGCGAACCTGTCCGAGGGCATCTGCAGCGCGGTTCTATCGACGTAGTCCCCGTCGATGCCAAGTACGTCCGATACGCCAGCGCTGCCCCACTCGGCCAGCCAGGTGCCGACTCCGCAGCCGACGTCGAGCACCGAGGCCGGCCGGAGGAGTTCGTTGACCAGAGGGACGATGGTCTGTGCCGACTCCCGCGTACCACGCGCTAGTACGTCGAAGAAGGTCGATGTGTACGCAACCTTCGCTTGCTCAGGCAAGGCAACCTCCCCATGTAGCTCTTCCGAATCGAAGCTACCGAGGCAATGCCATGGGCCCCCGCAAGAAATGCTGTGGACGTTCTCCGGATCACCTGGCAGTGATTTTCGACGCGCGGCGTAAGATCCGCCGGGCGCTGGTCGCCAACGGGTACCTGGAAGAACCGGGTAGGGAGCAGCGATGAGCGAGCTGGAGCGACTGGAGCGGTTCCTGCGGACCGACCCGCGCGACGTCGGCTGCGACGAGGCGATGGCCGTCCTGCACATTTACGTCGACCTCGCCGCTGCCGGACAGGACCCGGTGGAGCGCTACCCCGGCGTCGCCGCCCACTTCGCGGCATGCGGGGCGTGCGCCGAGGATTTCGCCGGCCTCCTGATGGCTGCCGCCAGTGACTGACCGCGAGGTACTGGCCTTTGACCTGCACGGGGCGCTGGTTGACCCGCTGGGTTGCCAAACTCAAAATGTTGCTAGAATGGGTAAATGGTCAACGAGACGAGTGGCCGGCCGAGGCTCACCCCCAAGGGCGAACG
>JAWWPV010001176.1:0-2710 GCA_033854775.1 Trebonia sp. | reverse complement strand
GACCGGAAGGGTCCAGCGGCGGGCGAGCGTCTTCAGCGCCGGGGTGAGGCCGCCCTTGGCCAGGATCGCGGGATGGATGCCGCGCGCCATCTCCCGGAGCTCATCCACCACGCCCTCCAGCCCGTCGGCAACCTGCTCCAGCTCATCCCCCAGCTCACCGAGCTGCGGCGGAACGGTTGTCTGCGCGGCTCGCAGGGCGAGCCTGAGTGAGACCAGCCGCTGCTGCGCGCCATCGTGCAGGTCACGCTCGATGCGCCGGCGGGTTTCGTCCGCGGTGGCCACGACGCGCGCCCGGGAGGCCGTGAGCTGCGCGAGGTGCTCCTCGTTCGCGATCGCCGTCGCCACCAGGTCGGTGAACGAGGCCAGGCGTGCCTCGGTGTCCGGGGCGAGCGCCTGCTCATTGGTCGAGTTGGCGATCATGACGCCCCACAGGCGGTCCTGGACGATGATCGGCGTGCCGACCCCGGAGCGCACACCCGCTGGCCGGATGACCGCGATCGCGTCGCCGGAGGCGTGCGCGGTGCTGGCGATCCGGGTCGGCCGGCGGGTCTGCGAGACGATCGTCATCAGGTTCTCCCCGCCGAGCCTGGGCCGCGCGCCAATGGGAAGGACGTCGCCGGTCTTGCTCCACCCAGCGACGATGGTCGCCGTATCGTCGGACTCGTAGCGGCTCATCGTCGTCTGGTCGGCCTGAAGCAGCCGCCCGGCCTCTTCGGTAACTGCCCCGAACACTTCCTCCGCCGGCGCTCCGCGCGCCACCAGCGTCGCGACCCGCCGCAGCGCCGCCTGCTCCTCGGCGAGCCGGGTGATCCCGGCGCGGCTCTCGGCATTGGCGATCGCCGTCGCCACCAGTTCCGTGACGGAAGCGAGACGCGCTTCCGTGTCCGGTAGCAGCGGCTGCTTCAGGTTCGATCCGGCGAATATCACGCCCCAGGTGCGGCCCTCGACGATGATCGGCGCCCCGGCCGCCGAGCGGACCCCCCGCTCGCGGGCGTCGGCAGCGAGCGGCCCGGAGATACCGCCAAAGTCGTCGATCCGGGCCGGCCGGCCCGCCCGCAAGACCAATACGCCGATGTTGTCCTCCCCGATAAGGGCCCACCGGCTGCCAACCGGGAAGTGCTCGCCGGTCCTGCTCCAGGCGGCGACGAAGGTGAGCGCATCGGCGGGCTCGTAGCGGGCCAGGCGCGCGAAATCGGCGCCAACCAGCCGCCCCACCTCCTCGGTGACCGCCGCGAACAACTCCTCCGCCGGCGATGCACGCGCCACCAGCGTCGCGACCCGCCGCAGCGCCGCCTCGACCCGCCGGGACGACGCCTGCTCCTCGGCGAGCCGGGCGAGCTTGCCGATCAGGATTCCGGTGGCCGGTCCGACGATCGCGAACGCGGCCAGCGAGACAAGGTCGGGCTGCAGGTAAAGGCCCAGGGTTTCATAGGGGCGCGCGAAGAAGAACGCTCCCGCCAGACCGCCGAGCACGACCTCAGCCAGCGCGGGCCAGGTGCCGCCGACGACCGCGACCGCGATGACGATCAGCAGCATGCAGAACAGGACCCCGCCCAGCTCGAGGGATACCCGGAACGGCAGCGCGGCAAGCGTCACCAGCGTGGGGCCGACGATCGCCAGAACCCACGCTGCCACTCGGCGGGCCCGCGGCCCATGGCCCGGCGAGGCCCCGGCCAGACCCCGCAGCAGGCTCATAACCGTGAGGGCAACCGGCGAGTATCGCCTGCGAGGGGCCGGGCTGCAGTCGGCGGCCGGCAGATGGCGAGAACCTCCTGTTCAAACGTCTGGCGGCCGGTCCGGCGCAGCGAGGTAACTGCCTTAGCGCGGGCGACCGTTGAGTATTCGGCGAATTGCGTCGGCGGACAGCTCCGACTTCGGCAGGAAACCCCTCGCCGGGCTTTCTGCGATGAGATCCGCGAAGTCCGCCTCCGCGTGGGTCGAGATCAGGATGATCGCTGGGCCGCCGTCCCGGTCGTGCTCGATCAGGTCCCGCGCACACTCAAAGCCGCTCTCCTCCGCGAGCATGATGTCGACGAGGGCGAGATCCGGCTGGAGCTCCCCGGCTCTCCTGACCGCCTCCGCAGACGTCAAGGCGACGCCCACGACGGACAGGCCCTGCCGCTCGAGGAGAACGCGTGCAGCCTCGAGAAACGGCCGGTTGTCGTCCACAATGAGGACGCGGGTCGGCATAGGACCAGTGTCGCAGATGGCACGCCGCGCGGCATTGCTGCTAGCAGGAGTCCGGAGAGCCGGGGTGGTCCAGAAGCTCGCACGTACCGCCTGAGCGCCCGCGTCAACAGCACGCGGATCCGAGGCGCCGGCTTGACGCGGTTCAGCGTGCAGCCGATGATGCGCGGCATGGCGCGCGCATCCGCCGGGCTGCCGGTGCCCGCTGGCCCCGGCCTCTTCGCAGCTCTTGGCGACCGTCCGGGCATCGGCGTGATTGTGGACGGCCTCTACGACCGTCTCGAGCGCGACCGGGAGCTCGCTCGCCACTTTCGAAGCCGCCGCCCGGGCGAACGGGAACGTCTGAAGCAGTTTTTCGAGACGATCTTCGGAGGTGAGGTCAGCGGCATCCGGGATGTCGGCACGCAGCGCCGCCATCTGCATCGGCTCATCACGGCCAGCGAGTCCGCCCGGTGGCTGAGCCACCTCGGTGCAGCCATGCAGGCAGCCGGCGTCGGTCCGAGCGCGCAAGCGGTCGTTATGG
>JAWWPV010001175.1:0-3188 GCA_033854775.1 Trebonia sp. | reverse complement strand
CGGGCCAAGGTGAACACCCGGTAAGAGACAGAGGAACGACAAGAGCGGCTCACCGCGATTAATGCAAAGGGATTAGCCCCCCGGGGCTGATGCGTTTACGCGGCTACCAGGAGACAGGAGCGCATCGACAACGCCACAGAGATTTAATTTAATCGGTAGCTATTAAGACCGCTTCCGAGGCCGGCCAGCCTGCGGCCGCTGCCCGCGGGACCGGTGTAAGCCAGGGGCGGCAGGACCCGGCCGGTGCTCTCCGCTGCCGGCGCGGCACCGCTCGTCGAACGCCGTCGTCCTGGCCCCAGATTTAACTTGATATATATGTATTTGTTCTGTGTTGAGCGTAGTGTTCAAATATGTGACTAAGTCCTCGCCGACCGGTACGCGGGCGTCTCGCAGCGCTGGTCGCGGGCGCCCCGCGGAAGGACGGCTGCGCCTGCTGGCGGCCGCCGAGCAGCTATTCGCCACCCGCGGGCTTGGGGTGCCGAACCGCGAGATCGTCGCCGCCGCCGGCCAGCACAACCGGTCAGCGATCACTTACCATTTCGCGTCCCGGGCAGAGTTGATCGACGCGGTCTGCGAACGGCACGAGACCCCGATCGCCCAGCACCGCCAGTACCTCATCGCCAGGCTGCCGGGACCCGAAGACCGGACAACCCGCCAGCTGGTCGAGGCCCATATTCAGCCGCTGGCGGCCGAGATGCTGCGCTGCGCCCCGTCATACTGGGCGCGCCTGGGCGAGATGATGCTGGCGGACCAGCCGCTGCGGTTCAGCCGCGACATCGAGCCCTCCGTGCACCCCCGGCCGCAGCAGGGCGCCGACACGGTACTGTCCGAACTACTCGAGTTCATGGTGGCGCACCTGAGCCACCTGCCGGAGCGGGAGGCCGCCGACCGGGTCGCGCTGACCGTCCGCTTCCTGAACAGCGGCCTGGCCCGCTGGGAGCGCGACAGCCAGGCCGGCGTTGACGGCTTCGCGCCGCTGGCGCCGTTCACGCTGATCCTGGCCGACCTCGGGGTCGCCATGCTCGACGCGCCGAGTTCCGTCCCACCCCAGATCGACGCGTACCTCCGGCATCCGCACCTGGCCTGTCACCAGGCGTAAGAACGGGCGGGCCCCGCCGCGCGGCGGTTAGCCGGCCTGCAGGACGAAGAACAGGAAGCCCAGGAATCGCGCTGTGCTGGCGTCTCGAACCGCTCGGCAGCGCACTCGAATTCAGTCGCCGGTTGCGCCGTCAATTTGCTCCCGGAGGATGTCCGCGTGCCCCGCGTGCCGGGCGTGCTCCCTGATGATGTGCACGTAGATCCAGCGCAGTGACACCTGGCCCAGCTGGTCGCGCGGCACCGTCTGGTCCAGCGTGAAGCTCGCCGCGATCTGCCGGGATGCCGCGCAGGCGCTGTCGAACTCGGCGATGACGCCGGCGATGGTCTTGCCGGGTCCGACTTCCCAGCTCGGGGCGTCGCCGCGGGCGTTCCCGGTGATCTCCTCCCGCGGCTTGCCGCCCAGGTAGTGCTGAAACCAGTTCCGCTCCACGGCCGCGGCGTGGCTGACCAGCCCGAGCATGGTGGTCAGCGAGGGCACTAGGCGCCGCCGGGCGTCCTCCTCGGACAGCCCGCGCAGCTTGCCGCTGAGCACTCTGCGGTGGTACTCGAGGAACCCTTCCAGGGTTTCCCGTTCCCCGGCGACAGCGACAAGGTCCTCTTCGTCCGCCGGGGGCGTCGCATCTGCCACCGTAAAAGGCTACAGGCGCGCCTGGAACCAGCCGATATGCGCGGTATCACGCGCGCAGAGACCACACTGCGGCTTGACCGCGCCGGGACCGCACCCGGTACGGATCTGGCGCCTGCCGGGTTGCCCAGACTGGGCACCGCTACGATAACAACGCCCCCTCACCGGGGGCGGAGTCTGCTAACCGGGTTCCCCCCGAAGCCTGGGGGCAGTTCAACGGGACGGGACAGGATGGACATCGCTACACGGGGAGAAGTTAGCCTGGAGCCGGTGCCCGGCGACCTCTGGCCTAAGAAGCTGCTCCTGCGCGCGCTCGCGGGAGAGCGTACCGAGCGGCCGCCAATCTGGCTGATGCGGCAGGCCGGACGATACCTGCCCGAGTACCACCGGGTCCGTGAGGCCGCCGGCGGCATGGTGGGACTCTGCAATTCACCCGAGCACGCCGTCGAGGTGACCCTGCAGCCAATCCGCCGCTTCCCGCTCGACGCCGCCATCCTCTTCGCGGACCTTCCGCAGGTCGCCGCCGCGCTGGGCCAGACCCTGGACTACCGGGCCGGCGACGGGCCGGTCCTGACACCACCCGTCCGCTCGACAGCGGACATAGCGGAGTTCCTTGGTGTATCCCGCCTCCACGAAAAGCTGGCTCCGGTCTACGAGACGGTACGGCAGCTCACCCGCGCGCTGCCTCCCGAAGTGGCGCTGATCGGCTATGCCGGCGCGCCGTGGACCATCGCCACCTACATGGTCGAGGGACGCGGCGGCGGCGCGTCGGAACACGCCGCCGTCAAGCAGTGGGCGCTGAGCGACCCCGACGGGTTCCAGCCCCTGATCGACGTGCTCACGACTGCTGTCATCCAGTTCCTTGAGCGCCAGGTCGAGGCGGGCGCGGAGGCGGTCCAGCTGTTCGAGAGCTGGGCCGGGATACTCCCCGACGCCTTCTTCGAACGCTGGTGCGTCAAGCCGGCCGCCGCTATCATCGCAGCGCTCAAGGCAAAGCACCCGGACGTCCCCGTCATCGCCTTCCCCCGCGGCGCCGGGCTCGCTTACGACGGCTTCGCCGAAGCGACGGGCGCGGACTGCATCGGCCTGGACGCCACGGTTCCCCTCGAATGGGCCGCGCAGAAGGTACAGCGCGACCTGGGCCGCTGCGTGCAGGGCAACCTCGATCCCCAACTCCTGGTCGCCGGCGGACCCGCGCTCCACGCCGAGACCGACCGTATCCTGCGCGCTCTGAGCGCAGGGCCGTTCGTGTTCAACCTGGGACACGGCATCGTCAAGAACACGCCCCCGGAGCATGTCACCGCCCTGGCCGGGCAGGTACGCTCCTGGACCACGCCCGCCCCGCCAGACCGGCTGGAATAATCACCCGAGGACCCGGCCTGCTCAGGGAGCAGGGACTGCGGCGGTGAGTTCAGGCTCCGCGTCGGCTCTGCCTGGCTGCGTAGCTGCGAAGTGCCCGCAGGAC
>JAWWPV010001174.1:0-3873 GCA_033854775.1 Trebonia sp. | reverse complement strand
TGACCGTCCTCGGCTACCCCCGGTTCGGCGCAGCCGGCGGCGACATCGGCGGCCACGTCAGCCGCTACCTCGCCCTCGACCACCCCGACCGGGTGACGGCCGTGCACCGCACCGACGCCGGCGCCGCCGTCTACGCCGGCGACCCGGCCGCCCTCGCCCCCGACGAACGCGCCTACCTCGACCGCGGCGCCGCCTGGGCCGCCGCCGAGGGCGCCTACATCGCCATGCACCGCACCAAGCCCCAGACCCCCGCGTTCGGCCTCACCGACTCCCCCGCCGGGCTCGCCGCCTGGATCGTCGAGAAGCTCCGCACCTGGAGCGACAACGACGGCGACGTCGAACGGTCCTTCACCAAGGACGAAATCCTCACCAACCTCACCATCTACTGGCTCACCGGCACGATCGGCTCCTCGATGCGCATGTACCGCGCCAACGGCCAGATCCCGGCCGCCCAGCACGCCCGCCGCGTCGAGGTGCCATCCGGCTTCTCCCTGTTCGCCGGCGACATCTCCCACCCCCCCAGGGCCTGGCTCGAACGCTCCGCGAACGTCGTCCGGCTAACCGAGCCACCCCGCGGCGGGCACTTCGCAGCCTTCGAAGAACCCGAACTCTACGCCGAAGAACTCCGTGCGTTCTTCCGCCCCTACCGGACGGCGGTGGGCTGAGAGCCCCATCGCTGCCGAAGATGCCAACGGGAGCCGGCTTCGGCGGCTACGGCTTCATGCACGAGTTCCCCGTCGCGGACGAGCCCGGCAGGAAACGCCTACGCTGCTCTGCGGTATTCGCTGATCAGGCCCCCGAGAACCTGCCTGCGCTCGATTCTGGCGGTGATGTCTACGGCGCGGCCGGGCTGGGTAGCGGGGATTCCTGCTGCCGGCCCTGGTGCGGACGGTGGCCGTTATAGTGCCGCCGTACTCCGCGAGCACCTCCCGCGGGTGCTGCTCGCCGAGGATCAGACGTGGTCCAGGCACTCACGGCGAAGCGTTCCCACGAACCGCTCGGCGAACGAGTTCGCCCGCGGCGACCGGACCGGCGCCTTGATCACCCGCGTGCCGTTGCCGGCGAAGGCGCCGTCGAATGCCCGGGTTCACGCAACGTGAACACGGGACCTCGCCGGGCGCCCGCCAGACTCCCCCGTCCTACACCGTTTCCTCGGCGATGGCGCGTCCGGCCGCCGCGGGCTGGGCGTCGCTTGGGCTGTAAAAGTCCTTGCGGCGGATCAGCAGCACAGCGCAGACCGCGCCGAAGATGGCGAGGCCCGCGGTGACATAGAGCAGCTCGTTGAGCGCGGCGGCGAAGCTTGACCGCAGCGCCACGCCCACGGCCGCGCGGTCGGCTACCGGCACCGAGGCGAGCAGCTGCGCGACCGAGCCCTGGCGCACCGCGTCCACCATGGTCCCCGCCGACCCTGCCAGCGACGGCGGCAGTGCGCCTGCCAGGTGGTCGCCGATCGCCGAGGTGAAGATTGAGCCGAGGGCAGCGATGCCGGTGGCGATGCCGACCTGCCGGAAGGTTGTGTTGACGCCCGAGGCCATGCCGGCCTGGTCAGGCGGGACGACGCCGATGGCGGTGGACGCCAGTGGCGGGTTCACCAGGCCGCCGCCGAAGCCGGCGACGATGAACCCGGGAATCAGGTGCGTCCAGGTGGAACCGCCGTTCAGCCCCGCCATCACGATGAGGCCCGCGCCCACCAGCAGCAGCCCGGGCCCGATGAGCCAGCGGGCCGGCACGCGCTCGCTGAGCCGCCCGGCGATCACCGAGGTGACGAGCTGCGCGAGGCTGAGGATGGCGATCCGCAGCCCGGCGCCGAGCGCCGAGTAGCCCAGGACATCCTGCAGGTAGATCACGAAGTAGAGCAGCATCGCGTACAGCGACCCGTTCATCGCGAACGCGGCGACGGCGCCGCCGCTGAACGTCGGGACGCGCAGCAGCGACAGGTCGAACATCGGGTGCGCGACCCGGCTCTCGATCACGCCGAACGCGGCCAGCAGCACCACGCTGGCCGCCAGGCAGGTGATGACCCCGGTGTCGGACCACGAGCTCTCCCCGGCCCGGATCAGCCCGTAAATGAGGCTGATCAGCCCGGCTGTGAGCAACAGGAAGCCGGCCCAGTCCAGCGGAGCGGGGCGCGGCGAACGGGATTCCTCGACCCGCCAGACGGTGACCGCCAGCGCAAGCACGCCGACCGGCACGTTGACCAGGAAGATGCCCCGCCAGTCCCATTCGGTGGTGATCACCCCGCCGAGCACCGGGCCCAGCGCGGTGGAGATGCCGATGACCGCCCCCCAGACGCCGAAGGCCACGCCGCGCTCCCGGCCGCGGAAGCTATGCCCGAGCAGCGCCAGCGACGTCGCGAACATCATCGCGCCGCCGATTCCCTGGCCGCTGCGCGACAGGATCAGCATGAGCGGGTCGGCGGCGAGGCCGCACAGCAGCGAGCCGAGCGTGAAGACGGTAAGCCCGATCGAGAACAGCAGTTTGCGACCGTACCGGTCGGCGAGCACGCCCGACGTCAGCAGCAGCGCGGCGAGGGTCAGCGCGTAAGCGTCCAGGGTCCACTGCACGTCGCTGAATCCCGCGTGCAGCCCGGTCTGGATAGACGGCTGCGCCACGATGACGATGGTCACGTCGAGCAGCAGCATGAACATCCCCGCGCAGACCGCGATAAGGGTCCACCATTTTCCAGCCACAGAGCGCCTCTTCCCCTTTAGTGATTCTCCATCTATCCTGCTCGAAGCCGGGAAGCTGACCCGAATTCAGCGGCTGTCTGGCCGGATCTCGACATCGATAGGCTGGTATCCGTGAAAACCAGTCAGCTCGACGACGTTGACCGCCAGCTTCTCCACGCGCTGCTGATGGCGCCGCGGGCGTCGTTCCGCGCGCTCGCCGGGGTGCTCGAGGTTTCCGACCAGACCATCGCGCGCCGCTACCGCCGGCTGACGGAATCCGCCGGATTGCGGGTCTACGGCCTCGTCAACGGGCCGCGTGCCGGGTGGGCGGACTGGATAGTCCGGCTGCAGGCCACCCCGGGCAGTGTGCAGCGTATCGCCGAGACCCTGGCCCAGCGCCCGGATACCCGGTGGGTGCGGCTGTACTCGGGCGGCACCGAGATCGTCTGCACGCTGCACGCGCGTACCCCGGAGCAGCGCAACGCGCTGCTCCTGCGGGGTCTGCCGGGGAGCAGAAACGTCACGGCCATCACCGCGCAGTCGATCCTGCACGTGTTCACCCCGGTCGCCTACGTGGGACTCGCCAATGGCCTGTCGGACGCTCAGCTCGTCGCGCTGCGCGAGGCCGTGCCCGAGCAGCAGCTGGCCCTGTCCGCGACCGCCCCGTTCGGGGAGAGCTCCTTCGAGGAAGCCCCGGCGCCGGCCGCGGGGCAGGCCTGGGTGTCGTCAAGCGCGGCGGTGCTCCGCGCCGAGGACGACCCGCTGCTCGCCGAGCTGACCCGGGACGGCCGGGCGCCGGTCGCGGACCTGGCGGCCGCGACGCACTGGCACGAGTCGACCGTGCGGCGGCGGATCGAGGAACTCCTGCGGGCCGGGCTGCTGTACTTCGACATCGACGTCGATGAGTCGGTGCTCGGCGTCGGGACGAGCGTGATGCTGTGGCTCAAGATCGAGCCGGCTCGCCTGGAGGACGCCGGGCGGGCGCTCGCCGCGCATCCCGAAATCCCGTTCGCCGCCGCGACCACTGGCACCACCAACCTCGCCGCCAGCGCGATCTTCCGGGACACCCGCCAGCTGTACTCCTACCTGACGACCAGGCTGGCCGACCTGCCCGGCCTGCAGTCCGTGGAGAGCGCGCCGGTCATCGGCACGGTCAAGCAGATCGGAATCGGTTAGCGCCGCAGACGGGCTCCGCCGCGTGGTT
>JAWWPV010001173.1:0-7484 GCA_033854775.1 Trebonia sp. | reverse complement strand
GACCACCCCAGCGTGGTGTCCGCCGCCAGGGGCCGCGCGATGCGCGAGGCCGACCTGGTGATCACCCTCGACCGCAACCTGAACTTCCAGCTGGCCTATGGCTCATCCGCGGCGTTCAGCCCCGCGGCCAGGTTCCTCCGGGTGGCGCGCCATGCCAGCCAGTTCGCCGACAACCGGCGGGGAGACGTGGAGCTGCAGTGCTCGATCCGGGCCTTCGTCGCTGCCCTGGCGGGCGGACTCACCCCGGTGAAACTCGACGAGGCCTGGACCACCGAACTGCGGGCGGCGCACCTGACCGCGACGCGGAAGCTGGCCATGCGGGCGCGGGAGATTCCGCCGGGCGCCGACGGCTTCATGCACCCCTACCGCCTGCTGCACGAGGTCAGCCGGTTCCTTGACCCGGACGCGGCGGTGGTCGCGGACGGCGGGGACATTCTCTCCTTCGCGCGGGTGGCCCTGTCGGCTCGCACCTACCTCGACTGCGGCGCCCTTGGCTGCCTGGGCGTCGGAGTCCCGTTCGCCAACGCGGCCGCGCTCCTCGCGCCCGGCCGCCAGGTGGTGGCGGTAATAGGGGACGGCGCCTTCGGCTTCACCGCGATGGAGATCGATACCGCGGTCCGGCACGCCCTGGCTCCCGTCTACGTGATAGCCAACAATCAGGCCTGGAACATTGAGAAGACGGACCAGCTGCAGCGTTTCGGGGGCCGGGCGGTCGGCGTCGACCTGCCCGGCTGCCGGTACGACCGGCTCGCCGAGTCGCTCGGCGCCGCCGGGCGGCGCGTGACGGACGCGGACGAGCTGCCCGAGGCGCTGGCCTGGGCGGGGGACCACGCGCCCGCGGTCCTTGACGTGCTGGTGACCCAGGACGCGCGGTCCCCCGACTCCCTCTCCGGCGTGGCGGTCGTCCCGCCCGATCAGGCGCTCACCAAGTGGCAACTGGCCGAGGAAGGGCGTGCCTAGTCCCGGCGCGCCCCGCCGCGGGTCCGCACGGCCAGAGGTCTGACCTGGATATGCTCCAATATGACTGACATCATCAAGAACCACGGGAGCTGCGATTCCAATGGAAGAAGTGTCGGGAGACCTGCCTTTCCAGGCGGTTGAGCAGCGGCGCACCTTCGAGCAGGTCCTGCTCCAGGTCGAGGGGGCCATCATCAGCGGCGGCCTCAAGCCAGGCGACAGGCTGCCGCCCGAGCGTGACCTCGCCCAGACCTTCGGCGTCAGCCGAGCCTCGGTTCGCGAGGCGCTGCGGGTGCTTGAGATGTTCGGCGTCATCGTGGCACGCCGGGGTACCGGGCCGGACGCCGGGTCCATCGTCGCCACCAGCGCGCAGAACGGGCTGGAGAGCGCGCTGCGGCTGCATGTGGGGCTGCTGCGGATCCCCACCAGGGACATGGTCGAGGTCCGGGCACTGCTTGAGCAGCAGGCCGCGCGGCGGGCGGCCGAACGGATGGACGACAACATGACCGCCCGGCTGCACGAGATCGTCGCCGGAATGCGCGCCGCGACCAGCATCGCCGAGTTCAACGAGCTGGACACCGAGTTCCATGTGGAGATCGCCCGCGTGTCCGGCAACGCGCTCCTCCCGGTTCTGATGGAAGCGCTGCGCGGCACGATGCGACTGGCGATGCTCGAGGGTTTCGAGCGGCTGGCGGACTGGCGTACCGAGCGCGACCATCTCGTCGGCGAGCACGAGCGGATGATCGGCTTTATCGAGTCGGGAGACAAGGAAGCGGCCGGGGGGGCCATGCAGGACCACGTCGTGCGCTTCTACCGGCACGTGATGGAGCCCGAGGCGGTCGCGGAGACGCCGCGGGCCTGAGCGGCGGCCGGGCAAGAGCACTTCGCGCCCGACCAGCGTGCCGTTCACCGGGCCTCCGCCCGGCGGCGCGAGTAACGGTATCGGTATGATCATTAGGCAGACCTGGTTAGGCTATTTGCTAATAAAGGTCAGACCATTGAGCGATCCAGCACGGGCGGAGTGTTTACGATAGACAGAGTGCGTCAAACAGATAAAACAAAGTCATTGCGGGAGCAGCAGCGGGCCTACACCCGCCAGCGGCTCATGGAAGCGGCTGGTCAGGTCTTTGCGGTACGTGGCTACCCGGACGCCACGGTCGACGAAATAGCAAACGAAGCCGGCGCGAGCCGGGCGACTTTCTACCTCCATTTCAAAGGTAAGACCGACCTGGTTGCCGCGCTTGTCGAGGAATCCATTCCCTTTGCCGTGGAGCGTTACCGCCTGCTTGACCAGTTGCTGGTGCGCGGCGAGCCGTCATTGCGCGGCGACCTCCACCAATGGCTGTCCGACTGGCTCGGCGTCTGGCGCGAATCGGCTGATTCGAGCCACGCCATTCTGCAGGCGGCCATGCTGGAGCCGGAGGTGGAGGAGCTGCGGCTGCGGAATTCCGAGGCTTTCGTCGATGCGCTGGAGAATTACTTCGCCGGGCTGTCGGAAGAGGACCGCGGCCGGACCAGGGACCGGCTGCTCATCCTGGAGATTATGAGCCAGCGCATACTGTCCCTGGCGAGTACATCGCGGCTGCCGATAGACGATAAGCATGTCCTCACCATCCTGACCGACATGTGGATGCAGGTCCTGGTCGGCGGCTGAGCACTCGGGCCACCTCAGAAGACCGGTCGTTCCGTATACCGCCCGAATACCGTTTCCAGTGCCTTGACGATCTCCCCCATTGACACGTTCGCCTCGACCGCGGCGATCGTGGCCGGCATGATGTTCTCGTCCGGCAGCGCGGCGACCCGCTTCAGTTCGGCGAGGGTCGCCTCCACTGCCGCCTGGTCACGCGACTCCTTGACTTCCTTCAGCCGGCTGATCTTCCGCCGCTCGCTGTCCGGGTCCAGCCGGTGGACCTCGATCTGCTGCTCTTCCGCGGCGTCAACGAACTTGTTGACGCCGATCACGGTGCGGTCGCCGCCCGCCTTGCGCTGGGCGAACTCGTACGCGAAGTCCGCGATCTCCTTTTGAAAGTAGTTGGACTCGATGCAAGCCAGCGTCCCGCCAAGTTCGTCGATGGTGTCCAGGTACCGGCGGATATCAGCCTCCATGTCGGCCGTCAGCCGCTCGATGTAGTACGAGCCGCCGAGCGGGTCGATCACCTGGGTCACGTTGGTTTCCTCGGCGATGATCTGCTGCGTGCGCAGCGCCAGCTTCATCGCGAACTCCGACGGAATCGTGTAGGCCTCGTCCAGGCCGTTGGTGTGCAGCGACTGGGTGCCGCCGAGCACCGCGGCCAGCGCCTGGATCGCCGTCCGCACGATGTTGATGTACGGCTGCGGCTTCGTCAGCGTCGCCGCCGCCGTCTGGGTGTGGAACCGCATCCGCATCGAATCGGGGTTGGACGCGCCGAACTCCTCCTTCATCATCCGCGCGTAGTAGCGCCTGGCCGCGCGGAACTTCGCGATCTCCTCGAAGAAATCCGCCTGGCACACGAAGAAGAACGACAGCCGCGGCGCGAAGGTGTCGACGTCCATCCCCGTCGCCACCACGGTGCGGACGTACTCACGCGCGGCGGCGATGGTGAACGCGATCTCCTGCAGCGCGCTGGCGCCTGCCTCGGACGTGTGGTAGCCGCTGATGTTGATCGGGTTGTAGCGCGCCATCCGGGTCGCCGTGTAGGTAATGGTGTCCCGCACGATGCGCATGCTCGGCTCCGGCGGGTAGATCCACTCCTTCTGCGCGATGTACTCCTTGAGGATGTCGTTCTGGATCGTCCCCGACAGCTTGTTCAGGTCGTAGCCCCGGCGCCGCGCGACCGCGATGTACATGGCGAGCAGGATCCAGGCCGACGGGTTGATCGTCATGGAGACGCTGATCTCCTCGAGGTTGATGCCCTCGAACAGCTTGTCCATGTCTTCGAGCACGTCGACCGCCACGCCCTCGCGGCCGACCTCGCCCAGGCTCATCGCGTCGTCGGAGTCGTAGCCCATCAGCGTGGGCATGTCGAAGTCCACTGAGAGGCCCGTCTGCCCCTGCGCGATCAGGTACTGGAAGCGCTGGTTGGTCTCCGCGGGCGTGCCGAAGCCCGCGATCTGCCGCATCGTCCACGGCCGGCCCCGGTACATGGTCGGGTACGGTCCCCGGGTGAACGGGTACTGGCCGGGCAGGCCGATCTCCTCGAACGGGACGTCGGCGATGTCGGCGGGCGTGTAGACCCGCTGTACCGGCGCTCCGGAACCCGAGAAGTACTGTTCCTTCGTCTCTGGCCGCTTCGCCAGGAACTTGGCCAGCTCGTTATCCTCCCAGTGGCGCACCTGCGCCTCGACGCGGCTCGCCTCGTCTTCCGCCGGCTTGCGGGCTTCGGCTGCGGTGTCATCCATTCCTGCGCTCCCTGGTTCCGATTAGTCTTGTTAGTCTTGGCGGAGTCCCTAGTCCCGCCCTGAAACGAGCTTGCGCGCCGCGGCGTGCGGATCGATTTTCCGCGCCGCGACGTCGCGCGCCAGCGCGCCGAAGGGGCTGGCCACGCCCGGGTCGCCGAGCCGCTGCAGGAGCAGTTCCTTCGCGATCGACCTGATCCGCTCCGCGGCCGCGGTAAGCAGCCGCCGGTCGAGTTCGTCGCTCTCGCTGAGCCAGTCCCGATGCCGGGCCAGCTCGTCCGCGAGCTCGCTGACCCCGGTCCCGTCCAGCGCGACGGTCTCCAGCACGTTCGGGTGCCACTGACCGGGCTGGCGCGGGCCCCCGAGCCGCAGCATGGCGCGCAGCTCGACCGTCGTGCGGTGGGCGTCCTTGCGATCGGCCTTGTTGACCACGTGCAGGTCCGCCACCTCGAGCAGCCCCGCCTTCATCGCCTGGACATCGTCGCCCAGGCCCGGCACCGAGACCACCACGACCGTGTGCGCGATCCGCATGATGTCAACCTCGTCCTGGCCGACGCCGACCGTCTCCACGATGACCGTGTCCCAGCCGACCGAGTCCAGCACGGCGACGATGTCGGCAGTCGCCCGCGACAGGCCGCCGAGCGCACCGCGGGCCGAGACCGATCGCACGTACACGCCCGCGTCGGCGCTGTGCTCGGTCATCCTCAGCCGGTCGCCGAGGATCGCGCCGCCGGTGAGGGCGCTCGACGGGTCGACGGCCACCACCGCCACCCGTTCGCCGCGCCTGCGCAGCACGCGCAGCAGCGCGCTGGTGAGCGAGCTCTTCCCGCTGCCCGGCGGGCCGGTGATGCCGATGATCCGGGCGTGGCCGCCCGTGGTGTAGATATCGTGCAGGACGGTCCCCAGGTCCCGGCGGCGTGACTCGACCGCCGATACGAGCTGACTCAGCGCGACGACATCACCGGCCCTGGCCTTAGTCAGCTCCGCGGAAAGATCACGCCGGGCGCCCGTCACTGCTGACCCGCGATCTCTCTGAAGAGCTCCCGCTCGTCGATCACCCGGTGGGTCTTGGTGTCGGAGCGCTCGAAGGTATTGTGCGGCACAACCACCACCTCGGTACTGACCCCGAGCGTGGCGCGCAGCCGGTCCTTGGCGAGCTGCCGGAAACTGCTGACGCCGTCACCGTCGCCGGCCAAGTCGGAGGAGAAGTGCTCCACCTGCACCACTAGCCGGTCCATGGTGTCCTCGCGGGAGACGACGATCCGGTGCTCGCCGCCGTACCCCGCCAGGTTGCTGATGATGTCATTGATCGCGCTGGGGTAGATGTTCTCGCCGCGGACGGTGAACTGGTCATCGATCCGGCCGTAGATTCCGTTGGGCAGCACGGGGTAGGTGCGCCCGCACGGGCTCGGTGCCGCCTCCCACCGGGTCAGGTCGCCGGACAGCAGCCGGATCATCGGCTGGCTGTTGCGTTCCAGGTGCGTGTAGACGGGCGAGCCCTCGGCCCCGAACGGCACCCGCCGCTTGGTGGCGGGATCGCACACCTCGGTGTACACGATGTCCTGCCAGCAGAGCATGCCCGTGTGCCCGGTGCTTTCCGAAAGGTGGCCCCACGGCGTCATCTCGGCCATCGAGCCGGAGTCGAAGACGCGGCCGCCGAAGGCGTCTTCGATCTTCTTCCTGATGGACGGGATGGACGCGCCCGGTTCACCGGAAAAGAACAGGATCTGGATGCCGAATTCCCGCGGATCGATGCCGCGTTCCTCCGCGACCTCGGCGATCCGCAGCGCGTAGGACGGCGTCCCGTACAGCGCTTCCGGGCGCATCTGCAGCAGCCAGTCCACTGCCCGCGACGTCTGGCCCGCGACGCCCGCCCCGAACGGGAACGCCTGGGCGCGGATGCGCTCGGCCCCCGCCAGCGTTGCCCACGAACCCATGTAGAGGCTGAACACTGAGCCGATGAAGACCCGCATGCCCGGCCGGATGCCCATCCCCCACATCACCCGGGCGTGCGCCTCCGCTATCCGCCGCCAGTCGGCGCGGCCGACACCGAAGGCCGTCGGCCGGCCGGTGGTGCCCGAGGTCCCGTGCACCCGCATTACCTCGCTCTTGGGCACGCACAGGTAGTCGCCGAACGGAGGGCGCTCTGCCTGCGCCCGCCGCAGCTCCTCTTTCGTCACTACCGGCACATGCTCGAAGTCGTCGAGGCTGCGGATGTCCTCCGGACTGATTCCGGCGGCAGCCCACTTACGCTGGTAGAACGGCGCGTGCGCGGCCGCGTAGCGCATGACCGACTGGATCCGCCGCAGGATTGCCGCGTCTCTCAACTCAGGGTCCATGGTCTCCCGCTGCGGGAACCAGTACGGCTGGCCGGGATCGGGCAGGTACTCATCGTCGTAGGCCGGGGGCCAGTGGTCCCAGTGCTCCATCAGGCTCGCGGACCCCTGTCCGATACGAGTTCGCGAATGCGAACAGCCACGTAGTCCGGTGCCGTGTCCTGTCCAAGGATGTCGCTTACGCCCATTTTCTTGAGCACCTCCACGTCGTCGTCGGGGATCACGCCGCCCCCGACGACGATGAACCGATCCAGCACCTCGCGCTCCTTGAGGAGCTGGAGGATGCGGGGAAGCAGCGTCATGTGCGCCCCGGAGAGAATGCTGAGCCCGATGACGTCGACGTCTTCCTGGATCGCCGTCGCGACGATCTCCTCGGGTGTCCGGTGCAGGCCGCTGTAGATGACCTCCATGCCGGCATCCCGCAACGCCCGCGAGATGATCTTGACGCCCCGGTCGTGACCGTCAAGACCGACCTTGGCGGTGAGCACTCGGATCGGTTCGTCTAGCGCTCCAGCTGACTGTTCGCTCATCTTGTCCGCATCTTCATTGGGGCGACACCTGACGCTTTCTTAGGCAGATCTGGTCTGATGTTAATAAGGTCCGGCCAAGGTGTCAATGAACGACATAATCGTCTGACCAGCACAAATGCCAGGATTGACGGTTTCGGCCGCAGGGCGCGGCAACCGCACTGGCACACCCGTCCCGCCCTCCTCAGCCGCGAGCGGATCTTCGCTCGCCGTGCCCTTGGCTGGCCCCGTCAGAGCGCTATTGACGTCTTGGTAAGACCAGTTTATGGTCCGCTAATAAGCCCACAGT
>JAWWPV010001172.1:0-2630 GCA_033854775.1 Trebonia sp. | reverse complement strand
CCCGGCGAAGCGGTAGGTGAAGCGCAGCACGAGCGTCGCGGTCACCAGCACCGTGAGCAGCGCGCCGAGCGCGATCGCCATCCGCCGGTCGGCGGCCCGCGCCAGCGACACGGCGAGGTCACGCAGTGTGCGAACTGCCCGGTCGGCCGGGCCGTGTCCCGCGCGCGGGTCATCGGGCTGGTCGCCGCCGAGGACGCCGAGAACCCCGAGCGACCCCGGTGCCGGGCTGGGAGCGGCGGTGGCGGTGAGACGGCGGATCCGCTCGGGATGGTCGATGATGCCGGCGGCGGCGAGCTCGTCCGGCGTGCCGATGAGCGTCACCTCGTCGCCCGCGCTGACCTGGGTGTCCCGCCCGGGACAGACCAGCACGTCGCCGGCCGGGGGCACCACCGCGACCGGCGCGAGCGCCCCGTACAGCTCACGCAGCGTCGCCGCGGACGGCGCGGTTGTGCGGGCGGCGAGGAACCTCATCCCGGACAGGGACATCTCCTGGACGCCGTCGCCCAGGCAGACCTCGACAACCGATGGGGCGGACAGGCCTGCTACATCGAGCACCGCCACGCCGGCCGCCTTGACCGCGCGGCCGACCGCCGGGTTGGTGAGCTGCGCGACCACCCGCACCTCCGCGCGCAGGCGCCTGGCGAGCAGCGCGGTCTCGAGCGCGGACAGGTCGTCGTCCTGGGCGCAGATCACCGCGATCGCCCCGGCGAGCCCCGCTGACATCAGCGTCTCCTCGGCCCGCGCCGGCCCGGTGACCAGCGGCACGCCCCAGGCGGCGGTCATCCGGGCGAGTGCCGGGGCGGGGTTGTCGTCGATGACCACGGCGGGCACGCCGGAGAGCGTGAGCTGCTCCACGATTCGCAGGCCCACGCCCGGCAGCCCGCAGACGATCACATGCCCCTGCCAGCTCACCTGCGCTTCCCGCCCACGAGGCCAAGCATGCCCAGGCCTGGTTGCTGGCGTGTTACGGGAGGGAAGCGGGAGCCTAACACCGGCACGGCCGGCCGGGTTACTCGCCGACCACGCCGTCGATCGCCTCGCGGAGCAGGTCGGCGTGCCCGGCGTGCCGCGCGGTCTCCTCGATCAGGTGCAGCATGACCCAGCGGAGCGTGAACGGCTTGCCGCCGACGCGCGTCGAGACCGAGACGTCGTCCAGGCTGCCCGCCCCGGCCGCTACCTGCCGGGCGCGGTCGCACGCGTCCCGGTACCGGCGGCGCAGCCAGTCAGGCTGCCTCTCCAGCGCGGTGCGGAACTCGTAATTGGGATCGGCGTCCCAGTCGATGCCCTCGAAGTCCTCCCGGTGCTGGTGGCCGAGGAAGTCGACCTCGAACCAGCCCTCCTCGACCAGCGCCAGGTGATACAGGATGCCGGCGAGCGTCAGGTCGGAGGTCGGGATCTGCTGAGCAAGCTGCGCTTTCGTCAGTCCCTCGGCCTTGAGCAGGATCGTCTCCCGCTGGTAGTCGAGGTACTGCCCGAGCGAGTCCCGCTCGCTGGTCGTCGTGGGGTCAGGGTCCTGCCGCACCGGCGTCTCCTCTCTGCGACACGTCCGGACTTCAGGGCTCCGAACCGCACCGCCGACTCTAACCCCGCGCGCCGACAAAACCGGGCCGCCGAAATGAACGAGCGAAGCCGGGGTGTCCCTGGTCGGTCTCGCCGCGGAAGCACCCCTCTCCTAAAGATAAAAACAGGAAGTTTATCCAGAACGGGTGCGGCTTACCCTGGCCGCACCCGTTGCCCCAGTGTCGTGCGGGCGATGCCGCGGCAGTCAGTCACGGGGGCAATGCGCGGCGGCATGGCGTCGACAACGGCGCCGACCGCGACGCGCCCGCCCGTTCCCGGCGCCGCTACAGCAATGTCGGCTGGCCCGAGTCGTAGACGACGAGGCCGTCGTCGCGCAGGCGGAGGCCGGGGGAGAGGCGGTGAGGCTCGACGCGGCCGTCGTGCATCAGGTGGCGGACATCCACCCCACGGGCGACCGAGACGAAATCCGCGAGCAGGCGGCGATGGCAGCGCCACCACAGGGACTCCGAGCACATGACGGCCACCTGCCTTGACTCCGCCTCGGCCAGCACGGCATCGATCGCGGCGCGGAAGTCGGCGGACCGCATGTGCTCGGCATATCCGCGGAACATGTCCTCGCGCCACGCCACGTCGGGATTGCCCGCGCTTGGCTCGCGGAAGCCGCCCAGGCGTTTCTCCCACCGGTACGCGATGCCCGCCTCCGGCAGCCATTCCTCCATGGCGGCCCGCACGAACTGGGGATTGCGCCGGCTGCCGGGCGCGGTGCGAATGTCCACCAGCGAGGAGACCCAAGCGCCCGCGAGCGTCGCGACGGTCCGTTCCGCCGACTCGGTGCCATGCCCGTACGTAAGGAGCATGACCACGACACTACGACCACGTGCCCGCCGGGCCCGCCCCCCCGGCTCGGTCACCGCGCCTGCGGTTCCTGGCCGAGCACCCGGACGGGACGGTCGTCGAACTCGGCACCGGGCTGAACACGCGCTTCGAGCGGACGGACAACGGGTCGGGTGCACTGGATCGACCTGGACCTGCCGGACACGATCGAGCTGCGCCGGCGGTTCTTCCAGGACACGGACCGGCGGCGGATGCTCGCCGCGTCGCTGCTCGAC
>JAWWPV010001171.1:0-3952 GCA_033854775.1 Trebonia sp. | reverse complement strand
TGCGCCTGCTCGGCGCTCATCCCTGGACCGTCATCCTCGACGTCAAGGACGATGGCAGGGACCTCTCGGCCGACCGCACTCGACGCGTCGGCGGCACTGGCCGAACCGCCCCAATTGTCCGCGTCGGCCCCGCCAGCGGAGACAGTCCTGTTGGCCGGCGGAGCCTCCAGGGTGCCCCGGGCGATCTTCACCCGCACCGGCGTCCCCGCGGGCGTGTGCGTGATCGCGTTGTTCACCAGGTTGGCGAGCACCTGCCGCAGCCGGGGCTCGTCCCCGTCCACGAGGAACGCGGTGCCCGGCGCGACGATCAGGTCGATCGGCCGCCCCGGTGAGACGATCCGCGCGTCCTGCACGGCGTCGACGGCCAGCGTGAGCAGGTCGACCGGGGACTTGGCGAGCGGCCGCTGCTGGTCCAGCCGGGCCAGCGTGAGCAGGTCCTCGACGAGCAGGCCCATCCGCGCCGCCTCGCCCTCCACCCGGCCCACCAGGTGATCCAGGTCCTCGGGGGACATCCCCTCTTGACGCAAGCCGGCAACAGGAGAAGGGGTGAAGGGGCCGGAGTCAGCCGCCTCCGTTCGGAATGATGAATTTGGTTCCGGTGCATCAGGCCGCAAGCTGCTCGCACCGCCGCGCTGGCGGTAGTGGGCGGCGAACCCGCGGATCGTGGTCAGCGGCGTGCGCAACTCGTGCGCGGCGTCGGCGACGAACCGGCGCATCCGCTCCTCGGACTGGTGCGCGGCCTGCTCGGCCTGCCCCTGTGCATGGAACGCCCGCTCGATCTGCGTCAGCATCGCGTTGAGCGACCGGCCGAGCGAGCCGATCTCGGTGTGCGGATCCCGCTCAGGCACCCGGTGGTCTAGGTGGCCCTTGGCGATCTCGCCGGCGGTCATCTCGATGTCGTCCAGCGGGCGGAGGTTGGCACGGACGACCGCGACGCCGACGACCGCGAGGACGACGACGATCGCGGTACCCACGATCAGCTCCACCGCGATCAACCGGCGGACCTCGGCACTGACCGGGCCGAGGTCCACGGCTACGATCATGTTGGTGTTCAGCTGGGTGTTGGTCGAGTTCTCCGTGACCGTAACTGCCTGGGCTATCACGCGCCACGTATCGCCGCCGGACTGCGCGGGGACCGTCAGGAGAACGGTGGTCCGGGAATTAGCCCAGTTGCCGCCGGGCAATTCGGGAAGAGACTGCTGGGGACGTGAGGAACCGCTCATTCCCGGCAGAGCCGGACCCGGGTTGCCTGCTACGAGCTGACTTCCTGGTTTCTGGAACGCCGCAATCATGCCCGAGCCCGCAGTGTACGGATAGTTGAGCTGAATGCCGGAAGAAGTTGCGAGCTCGCCTGCGATGTGGTTGAACGACGCCTGGAGCTGACTGTCGCGCTGCGTGTAGAGGTAGGTCCGCAAGACGACCACGCTCGCCACGCTGATCGCCGCGAGCGCCATGATCACCAGCGCTAGCACCGACGCGATCAGCTTGGTCCGCAGCGGCGTCCGGTCGGAGAGCCGCTTGCCCGCACCCCAGGGAGACCACCGGCGCGATTTAGTTTCCGAACTGACTGTCCAGCCGGTCTCCTCCGCCATGTCCGCCTCTGCCATGGCCCGGGCCACTACGACGACGGGAGCCGCAGCACGTATCCGACGCCGCGCAGGGTGTGGATCAGCCGGGGCTCCCGAGTGTCGACCTTCCGCCGTAGCACCGAAACGTAGGACTCGACGATCCCGGTGTCACCACGGAAGTCGTAGTCCCACACGTGGTCGAGGATCTGCATCTTCGACAGCACGCGGTTGGCGTTGGACATGAAGTACCGCAGCAGCTTGAACTCGGTCGGGGACAGCTGCACCTGCCCGCCGCCCCGCCAGACCTCGTGGCTCTCCTCGTCGAGCTCAAGGTCGGCGAACTTCAGCCGCGGGGTCGGCTCCACGCCGTCGCCGCGCGTGCGCCGCAGCACCGCCTTGATCCTGGCGATGACCTCTTCGAGCGAGAACGGCTTGGTGACGTAGTCATCGCCGCCGAGCGTGAGGCCGCGGATCTTGTCGTCGGTCCCGTCCCGCGCGGTCAGGAACACCACGGGAATCCGGGCGCCGCCGCCGCGCAGCCGCCTGATGACGTCGAAGCCGTCCATGTCGGGCAGCATCACGTCAAGCACGATCAGGTCGGGCCGGTGCCGCTGGGCGGCCTGGACCGCCTCGGTGCCGGCCGACGCGGTGATCACGTCGAACCCGGCGTACCTGAGGGACGCCGAGAGAAGCTCAAGGATGTTCGGCTCGTCCTCGACAACGAGCAGCCGCGCGTCGGCTTGCGTCCCTGCTTCGGTGATCGACGTGTTCATGGTGACCATCTTCGCTCGCTTTACTGGGGGAAACCTGAACGTTTCCTCGGGGATGGCTGTCGCCTTCCAGCGTACGCCCGCCGGTCACCGCCGCGGCCGGTGCGGTTACCGCGGGTAAGGGACGGCTGGACCGGTCAAGGTCATTCCGAACGGACGCGGCTGACTCCCGCGCCGCCGCGCTCGCTCATTCCGGCCGCCTTGGCCCCGTGGCCCACCGGGCCACGGGCGCATGGTCGCCGGTTACGAGTCGCGAGCGGGGGTACGCCCTGCCGTCCGCGCGGAAAGCCAGTGGGCGATGGCGGCGGAACGGTCGTGCACGCCAAGCTTGGAGTAGATGCGTCTGACGTGGTTCTTGACCGTCTTCTCCGCGAGGAACAGGTGCGCTGCGATCTCTCCGTTGGTGTGCCCGCCGGCGATCAGCGACATGACCTCAATCTCGCGTGCCGACAGGCCGAGGCTCGTTTGCTCGTCAACCTGTGCACGGCTCATGAGACCTCCGGTTAAGCCAGTTCGTGACACGCAAGCACTGGCTGGTCGCGATGTCAAGACCTACCTTTACAGGTACAGATACACCAAAACGTCGATGCTCAAACCGCACAAAATGGAGCAGGCGTTACCGCCTGCCCCATTTGGTGTCGTTCCTGGGCGTCCTCAGCCGACCTTTGTGCCGCTCAGCAACCCGGCGGGGACGGGCTTGCCTGCCTTCAGCGCGTTAAAAAGTTCAAGTGCTTGCGCCTGGTTCCACTCCACCGCGTCACCCGCGCTGGTCTGGAAGTTGGCGTTCGCGATCGGCACGGTGCCCGTCTCCGGTCCGCGCAGCGCCATGGCCGCCTGGAGTAGGCCGTACAGGCTCGCGCCCTTGTCGACGGACATCGAGCTCGCGGCCGTCGAACCGAACGGCAGCGCGGTGAACGGGTTCAGGTACACGCTCGGGCTGGTCGCCTTCGACAGCAGCGCGGAAAGGAACGCCCGCTGGTCCTGGATCCGCGCCAGGTCTGAGGTGGAGAACGAGTGTCGGTCGCGGACGAACGCGATCGCCTGCGTGCCGCTGAGGTTGTGACAGCCGGCCGCGAGGCCCTTGAAGCCCGAGTCCCCCGTTGGGTCGGCCGGGACCGCGGTCTTGACGCACATCTGCACGCCGCCGACCGTGTTCACGACGTCAGCGAGGCCGCCGAAGCCGATCCCCATGTAATGGTCGATGCGCAGGCCGGTGACCTGCTCGACGGTCTGGACGAGCAGCGTCGGCCCGCCGAACGCGAGCGCGGCGTTGATCTTGTTGCTGCCGTGCCCGGGGATGGGGACGTAGGAGTCGCGCGGGATGCTGATAAGCACCGGCTTGCCGGTGCCCATGTGCAGCAGCATGAGCGAGTCGGAGGCGTTCGCGCCTTGTGAGCCCAGGTGCAGCGCGTCTTGCTGGGTGCGGCTGATGCCGCTGCGCGAGTCGTCCCCGGCGATCAGCCAGTTTGTCCCCGCGGACGTGCCAGTGAACGCGGGCAGGCTGACGGTGCGGTTCAGCTTCCCGTTGACCCAGAAGTAACTGCCGACGACCGCGAGGATGATAACGAGCACGACGACGCCGATGATCAGGGCGATCCGCCGGCCGCGCCGTCC
>JAWWPV010001170.1:0-6250 GCA_033854775.1 Trebonia sp. | reverse complement strand
GTTACCTTCGTCCATCGAGGCGCCACCGAGCATGCCCCATTCACGCTTGAGGAAGAATCAAGCGGCACGCTGGCGTGGCTGCGCCTCATCGGCCCTGTCGCGTCCAAGATCCGGGACGGGGGCGTGCTCATCATCGACGAACTGGACGCACACCTGCATCCGCTATTGACGGCACATCTAGTTAGCTTCTTCCAGCGTCCGGAGATCAATACCTCGTGCGCGCAACTGCTGTTCAACACCCACAACACCTCGTTGCTCGCGCCGTCCGCACCAGGCCGCCTAAGACGTGACCAGGTCTGGTTCACAGAGAAGGGCGATGACGGTGCGTCCAGGCTCCTCGCCCTGTCTGAGTACCGGGTCAGGGACGGACTGGAGAATGTCGAGAAGAGATATCTCGGCGGCCGTTACGGCGCGATCCCCTTCCTGGACGACACAGCGATCGATGGCCTAAGCGGCGAGTAAGCGAACATGGCACACGCTAGAGGCAAGTCGCTCAGGCGAAGCCGCGGTCTGGTGTGTCTTCGATGTCGAGTGCCCCGCGCCACACTCGTCGATCGATGAAGCGGTAAGGCTGGCGTGGGAGAACGGCATCAAATGCGGGATCACGAATCCGTGCTTTGAACTGTGGCTGATGCTTCACTTCACCGACCATCGCGGCTGGCTCACGACCCATGAGGCCTGCGAGCGTCTCATGAGCCTGCCGTGCGGTTACGACCGGCGCGGGAAGTCCTTCAACTACGCCGAGTGTCGCGGCACCCAAGAGGTCGCTGCTAGCAGGGCGACTGCCCTCGCAGCTAAGTTCGACGAGACCACACCACTACGCGCTCGTAACCCGTGGACGTCTGTCCATATGTTGGTCAACGACCTCAAGAGGCGGCGCGCCGCCTAGCGGCTTGCAGGTGATGCGGAACCGATGATCTTTTAGCGGGTCACCTGAGCGACGCCGACCATGACGTGGCCGTCGCGCTTCCTGAGGCTGATGGCGTCCTCCCAGCCCGGGCGCCACTGGCGGGCGTCGACCGCGCCGGGCGGGACCATTTCCAGGGGGCCGAAGAAGGTGGCGAAGTCTTCTGGCGAGTGGTTGAAGACGCGGGCGACTGACTTGGAGTAGCCGCCGAAGCTTTCGTCCGCGTCCGCACGGTCGGCCCGGATGACCGAGATCACGACGTAGCTGCCCGGGGCCAGGGCCGCGGCGTAGCTCGCCACGAGGTCGCGCGCGGCCTGCGGCGCGGAGAAGTGCAGCAGGTAGCCCATGATCAGGCAGGCGGGCCTGGTCAGGTCGATGCCGCCGGCGATGGCGGCGAGGATCGCCGCGGGCTCGCGGACGTCGCCGTCGACGACGGTGATGCCCGGATCGCCCTTGCCGACCAGCGCGTTGAGGTGACCGAGCACGACCGGGTCGTTGTCGACGTAGGCGACCTTCGCGCCGGGGATGACCGCGCGGGCCGACTCGTGCGTGTTCGGTGTCGTGGGCATGCCGCAGCCGAGGTCGACGAACTGGGTGATCCCCTGGTGCGCCGCCCAGGTGGCGGCGCGGGCGAGGAACTGGCGGTTCTCCCTGGCCAGCACAGGGATCAGCGGGGCGAAGGAGATCTGCTGCTCGGCCAGGGCACGGTCTGCCGCGAAGTTGTCCTTGCCGCCGAGGAAGAAGTCGTAGACCCGGGCGATGCTCGGGACCGACGGATCGAACTGTGCCACGGGAGTAATCCTAGGCTCATCCGTGTCCGTCACCGGCGTCCCTGGCCAGGTCGGCGATGAGGCGGTCCGCGACGGATTCCTCGTAGACGGCACTGCCGTGCGCGGTCATCGTGGTGGCCAGGGGCGGGTCCCACGGGGTTGGCTGCGGGGTTCCGGCGAGGCTTACGTAGTCGGCCTTGCCCTTGATGGCGGTCTCGTAGTCGGCGGCGGTGAGACGCCAGGGGCGCGCGTTGTGCCTGGTGATGATCCCTGCGGCGATGCTGACGCCTGGCCAGTCGAAGTCCCCGTGGTACCTGAGCTTGCCGCCTGCCTTCGTGACAGCGGCGGCCAGGCGGTGGAACGCGGTGGACGGCTGCCCCTCGGTGCAGATGAGCGGCTGGGCATCGGCGCCAAGCTCCGCAGCCGCGCGCCGGAGGACGGCCGGGTTCTCGCAGGCGTGAACGAGCTGGCGCGGGACGGTGACCGGCATCGTGACCAGCTGGTGCAGGGTGACGTAGAACGGGGTACCGTATGCCTTCGCCGAGGTGAGCCACTCCCCCAGGCCGTCGCCGTCCGCGGGCAGGTTCAGCACCAGGACGCGGCTGGCCAGGTCGTCGACGATGACTCCGTTACGGTCCCACAGGTCGCGGCGTTCCTCGGTCGTCTTCGGGCGCTCCGTGCCCAGGCGGAACGCGAGCGCGCGGTGCACGAGGGTTGCGAGGGCGGTGCCGTGGTTGAGCGCCTTGGTGTCCCCGGTGATCGTCGCCGCCAGCTCGGCCAGCTGCGTGGGTGCCGCCTTCAGCTCGATTCGCTGCTCGACCCATTCAAGTACGCGGGCCGCCTGCCGCACCTGAGGGGTCTCGCCCGTGTTAACCAGCCGCGTCAGGGTCCCGTCCGCCGCGAGCTCCGCCATCCAGGCCTGGAACCAGCCCCGTGCGGTCAGGAAGGAGTCTTCAGCGGAACGGATGGCGGCTTCGCGTCCCTCCGCCAGCCGCTGCCGCTCGGCGGGGCGGTCCTTGAGCGGCGGGCCGAGGCGTTCGAGCAGCTCGGCAAGGCCCTGCCCGGTGGACTCGCGGACGGCCTGGTCGACGTCGGCGAGGCTTACCGCCAGGACGCTGATGCCTTCCGGGCGGTACTGGCCGGTGATCCCGATGACGGCACGGCGTTCCCTGTCGTCGGGGGTCTTGACCGTGACCGTGCGGGTCAGGTCGCCGCCGGTGCGCTCAAGCGAGCGCCGGGCCGCGTCGAGGAGCCGCTTGTAGTCGGGGCCGGCGTACCTCGCGGCGGCGCCCCGCGCGTCCTTGGCGGCGGCGTCCTCGTTCGGCATCCGGTTGGGCCCCCGTCTCCCGGCGCGGTGTGTCCTGACATTGCACTCTACAGAAGCCGGGAGCAATCGCCGCTGCTCAGGCACAGAACGTGCGATTCGGGGCGCCGCCCGCCGGGTGGCGCCCGGCGGCTGGCGCGGGTAGCAGCGCGGCTAGAAGTAGGCGCGGGCGCGGGCTAGGGCCAGCGCCTCCGTTAGACACTCTGCTGCCCGCGCCGGGTCGCCCTGGTCCCAGGACGCGCAGGCAGCGGCGAGGGCATTTGTCAGGTCGTCGGGTAGCCGTTGCTGTGCCGGGTCGATGATCCGGCGAGCGGCGGTGACAGCCTCTGCGGTAGCCCCGGCGGCTAGGCGGACGGCGAGCAGCGGGAACAGGTAGATCCACCGGTGCATCGCGCCTGAGCCGACGTTCGTCAGGTCAAGAGACTCGATCTCGGCGGCTAGCCTCAGGACCTCGTCCGAGCGGCCGTCCTGCCAGGCCAGCCAGGCCGCGACGGACATGTTGACCGCGATGCGGTCGTCAAATTTCGCGCCAGCCTCCCTGGCCGCCGCGAACGCCCGCGGGAGCAAGGCGCGCACCGCCGGCAGGTCATGTCGGCGCATGGCGGTCAAGGTGAGGGCCGACAGGGCAAGGTCGCGCAGGTGGGTCTCGCCTATGCGCTCGGCCAAGGTCAGGGCCTTGGTCAGCTCTTCCTCGGCGGCGGCCAGGTCACCGCGCAGCCACAGCGCCCAGCCGAGGAAGTCCGTGGCGTAACCGAGGTCCTTGTCGCTGTCCTCGCCGGGGTGCTCGGCCGCCGCGACGGCGGCACGCAGGTTCGCGATGTCTTCCTCGTCGACGCGCAGCCGGTTCCGCTGCAGCTTCTGCATCGTCGCGAAGCGGTAGAAGGCGGTCTTCCTCGCCGGCGTGCCGCGGGCCTCAAGGACCGGCCTGGCCTGTTCGAGCACGGCGAGGGCGAGGTCGAGCTCGAAGCGCCACAAGTGCAGGCTGGCCCAGCCGTCGATCATGAGCTCAAGCCACTGGCCGGTAGCCGCGTCATCGGTCGTGCCGGCTCTGCCCGCATCGGCACCGAGCAGTGCCTCAGCGGCGTCGAAGGCAGCGGCCGCCTCCGCGAAGCGCGCCTCGGTCATCTCCAGCCGGCCGAGGCGAGTGTGCAGGTGCGCCCGCAGGACCGGGTCGAGTGAGCGTGGGCCCGCGTTCGCCAACCGCAGCGCCGCGTGGAAGGCGTCCCTGGCCTCATCGTGGCGTGCGGTGCGCCACAGCACGTTGGCGAGTTTGGCGTTCAGTTGAACGGCGGCGGCCGCCAGCTGAACGCCCGCGCGTTCCGTGACGGCCAGGGCCTCGCGGTACGACGCGACGGCCTCGTCGTTGGCGAACGCCTCGGTCGCGTGGTCGCCTGCGAGCTCTAGGTAGTGCACGGCGCGGTCGGCGTTTTCCGCGATCGCGTAGTGCCGGCCGAGGATCGCGGCGACCTCCGGCAGCCGGCCGGCGGCGGCGGTCTCGATCGCGCGGGCGGCGCGGGCGTGCAGGTCGCGGCGCTCGGCGCGCAGCAGGGCCAGGTAGGTGGCCTCCTGGATCAGTGCGTGGCGGAACAGGAAGGCGGATCTCGAGTTCTCCGCGTGATGCACGAGATCGCTCGCGGTCAGCTCGGTGAGGACCGGAGCCAGGGCGGCCGGAGTGGTGCCGAGCATCGCGGCGAGCATCCCGTCGGTGAACCGGGTGCCGAGGACAGCGGCGGCCCTGATCGCGTCGACGGCGGGCGGGCTGAGCCGGTCCACGCGTGACCTGACCAGCCGCTCAAGCAGCTGGGGCAGCGGCGGGTTCGCCGGCTCGCGCAGCCGCCAGGTGCCGTGGTCTTCGACCAGGGTCCCGGCTTCCAGCATCTCGGCCAGGCGTTCCTCAAGGAACAGCGGGTTGCCGTCGGCGCTCGCGAGCGCGGCTCTGAGGACCTGCGGGCCGCTGATCTTGCCGATCAGTGACGTCGCGAGGGCTTCGGCCGCGTCGACCGCGAGGGGACGCAGCCGGATCTCGCGGGCCGGCGGCAGGGCGTGCGATCCTGGCCTGCTCGTGGCGATCAGCAGCAGTGGCCGGTCCCTGGCGAGTTCCGCGAGCTCGGCGGTGAGCCGCAGCGAGGTCGGGTCGGCCCAGTGCAGGTCTTCGAGTACGAGCACGGTGGGCGCCACGGCGGCGAACCGCGCCACCAGGGCCCGCACGGCGGCGAACGCCTGCCGCTGCAGTTCCTCCGGGCTTCTCCGGACGGTCGTTGTCGCCTGCTCCGGCTGGGGCAGGCCCATCAGCGACGCGAGCGGGGGGAGCAGGTTCGTGTTGCCGAGCAGGCGGGTCAGTGCCTCCGCCAGGGCCGCGCGGATGCGGGCAGGCGGCTCGTCGAGCGGCACGCCGATCCAGCTCGCGATCAGCTGGCGGTACAGGCTGTAGGGGATCGCCGACGCGTAAGACGCGCCGCGGCCCTCAAGCCAGAGCGGGCGCCGGCCGCTGCCCGCGCCGACCCAGGCGATGAACCGCTTGCGGGACTCCTGCACCAGGCGGGTCTTGCCGATGCCCGGCTCGCCGGTCAGCGCGATGACATGACCCCGGCCCGCGACCGCCGCACGCACCGCGATGTCGAGCATGCGCAGCTCGGCCTGCCGACCGACCAGCGGTGCCTGGCCGCCGAGGCGCGGACGCCGGTCCGCCGCCGTGGCCAAGGGGGCGTGCAGGTAGGCAGCGGCCAGGCGGGGGGTGCCGGGGACGAGCGTCACCTCTTCCACGGTCCCCCAGCTGAACAGGTGCGCGGTCGCGGCCCGCGTCGCGGGGCCGACGAGGACCGATCCCGGGCCGGCGGCGGACTGGAGCGCCGCCGCGACGCTGACCACGTCGCCGAACGCGGCGTACTCCATCTTGGCGCCGTCGCCGACCGGGCCGACGACCGCCGGGCCCGACTCGACGCCGATCCGCAGTCCCAGGGTTTCCGCGACGTCTGTGGCATTCGCGCCGACAGCGGTTGCCGCTGCCGCCGTGGCCGACACGGCCCGGTAGGCCGCGCGGACCGCCCGCTCCGGGTCGTCCTCGTGTGCCTCTGGAGCGCCGAACATCGCCTGCAGTCCACGGCCAGACACCGAGGTGACCGTCCCGCCAAGGTCCTCGACCTGGGCGATGACTGTCGCGAGCGAGCCGCCGACAAGGTCGCGCAGCGCCTCGAGGCCGACCGTGCCGACCAGCCCGGCCGGGGCGGCGACCTCGGCGAACAGCACCGT
>JAWWPV010001169.1:0-4805 GCA_033854775.1 Trebonia sp. | reverse complement strand
GGGGTCATCGGTATCTGTGGCAAACCGAGCGTTGTGCCGTAGAACGTAGCCGAGGTGGCCCCGGCTCCGCAGACTGCCACGATGTTGACGTTGTTTCCTGGGGCTGCGACCTGTGGCGATACGTGGGCCACCGGAGCCGGCGGCGGGGGAGCCGCGTTGACTGTGATTGACGTCGTCACGTTGTTCGTCACCTGGTTGTTCTGGTTGTTGCAGGTGATGGACGGCGCGTAGGTGCCTGGGCTGATGTTCGCCGGCAGGCCGACCGTGGCGGAGAACTGGCCGGGGGACGTCGACTGGGCCATCGGCATCTGTGGCAAACCGAGCGATGTGCCGTAGAACGTAGCCGAGGTGGCCCCGGCTCCGCAGACGACCACGACGTTGACGTTGTTTCCGGGGGCTGCGACCGGTGGCGATACGTGGGCCACCGCAGGAGCCGACGGGGTGACCGTGATGTTCGCGGGGCCCGACGGCCCGCTGGGGTTGCAGTCGACGGACGGCGAGTAGGTGCCCGGGCTGATGCTCGCGGGCAGCTTCACGGTGGTGGCGAACTGGCTGGCGCCGGGCATTGACCCCGTCATCTGTATCTGCGAGCCCAGACCGAGGTTCGTCCCGTCCAGCGTCGCCGAGACCGACCCGGAAGGGCAGGTGACGCTGACGGTGACGCTTTCTCCCGGGGTCGCGGTCGATGGCGACACGTTGACGGGCGGCCCCTGCGCGAAGGCGGGCGTTGTGAGGGCCGGCACGGTGAAGGCGGCCAGGGTGGCGATGCCAGCGAACGCCATCTTGCCGGCGAGCGTCAGTGTGGTTGCGGCAGAGCGGATGAAACGCATCGTTAGTTCCCCCGTTCGTACGCGGGACCGCCCCGCGCCACTTCCGAAGCGTGCGAACGCCGGCCGGGCACGATCGCAACACCTAGGCATCACGATTGGTGTCCATCTGCTCACGCCCTGAAACATGGGGCTTGCTGGCAAATGGTGGCAGATACGGGCAAGAACCGAAGATTGCGGCGCCCGATATGGAGATTCCCTTGAATACATAGCGTAATCAATCAGGTTCGTTACGTAATAAGTCGTGCGACCGGAATGGCGCGCGAGTCGGCGGCGCTGCACTGAGAGCCTGGCCCGGCTGAGCGTGTCGGCCGTATTGTGGCGCACAGGGACGGGTTACCGCGCGGGAAGGCGATGCAGAGCGGAAACGGATGGGTGACCTGCGAGCAGGGGCACCAGCACTGGGGCCTGTTCGGCGCGGCCGGGGTGCTGGCTTACGCGCCGGACCCCGAGGACCCGGCGCAGAACCTGGTGCTGTTGCAGCACCGCGCGCGGTGGAGCCACCAGGGTGGCACTTGGGCGCTGCCGGGCGGTGCGATGGACAGCGATGAGACGCCAGCCGAGGCGGCGCTGCGTGAGGCGGACGAGGAATGCATGCTCGACCCGAAGCTGGTCGTGCCGCGCGGTATGTACTCGGAGGAGCACGGCGGCTGGGCATACCACACGATCTTGGCCCAGGCGGCGGAGCCGTTCCGGGTCTACTCCGACGCCTACGAATCCGATGAAGTGTTGTGGCTGCCGACTGACCAGGTTGACCGGCTAGACCTGCACCCGGGGTTCGCCGCGTCCTGGCCGGTGCTGCGTGAGGCGCTGCTGCCACTGACGGTCTTCGTGGACGGCACCGGCATCGCGGGAGCGCCACCCGCGCCGGACACCACGGCCGAGCCGGCTGACGCCGCCCGGCAGTGGCGCGCGCTGCTGACGGGCCTGACACACGTCGGAATCGCCGCGCTGCCGGACGGCCTCGCCGCCCCGGCGCTCGCCCGTTGGTACCCGGATTACGTGCTGGTGCTTGACGGTGCGGCCGGAAGCGCCGCGGCGGACGTGCCAATGGCTGACATGCCGGGACAGGCGAGCGGGACGGCCCGGTTCAGCTGGAACCAGCCGCTGGTCGTGCGGACAGCCGAGGTCCGGATGGTCGCGGTGGAGGACCGCGCGCAGGCCGGCGACGTGCTCGCGGACCTGGCGGGAATCACCCCGGGGCGACGCCTCGTGGTCAGCGACCGCCCGGTCGTGCGCGACCGCGCCGCGGCGGCAGGTGCCGGCGTGGCCGGCCTGAACTGGCTGCTCGGCCGTCTCCCGCCGGGCTCCGCCCAGGGCCTTGACAGCTAGCCAACGAGGGGTTCTCGCGCCCGCTTTGGCCTGCCTCGTGGATGTGCCCTCTCAGAGGATAACAGCAAGAAGCGCTGCGCGCTGCGGGCGACCGCGGGAATCGCCTGGCCGTGGCGGCGGAGCCTGGCGTCGTTCGGAATGAATTTCTTTTGAATGGCCCTTGGTTTTGGTTTTCTGGCGCCGGACAGTATGTTACTGTTCGGTAACATGAGCGAGCCGACGCCGGGGTTCTCCCTTGAGCTGAGCAGTGACCTGCGCGAGATGCGCGACTGGGTGCATGAGTTCGCGGCGGGTGTGATCCGACCCGCCGCGGCCGAATGGGACGAGCGCGAGCAGACCCCCTGGCCCGTCCTCCAGGAGGCGGCGAAGATCGGGCTGTACTCGCTCGACTTCTTCGCGACCCAGTCCTTCGAGGCATCGGGGCTCGGCATCCCGGTCGCCTTCGAGGAGCTGTTCTGGGGTGACGCGGGGATCGGGCTTTCACTCGTGGGGTCAACGCTGGCGGCCGTGTCGGTTGTGTCGAACGGCACGCCCGAGCAGATCGGGGAGTGGTGCCCGCAGATGTTCGGCGACGGCGCGGACGTGAAGCTCGGCGCGTTCTGCTCAAGCGAGCCCGACGCGGGCAGCGACGTGGCCGCGATCCGCACCCGCGCCGTCTACGACGAGGCCACCGACGAGTGGGCCATCAACGGCGTCAAGACCTGGGCGACCAACGGCGGGATCGCCAGCGTCCACGTCGTCGTCGCCTCGGTGGACCCGTCACTCGGGTCGCGGGGCCAGGCGACCTTCATCGTGCCGCCGGGGACGAAGGGTCTCTCCCAGGGGCAGAAGTTCAAGAAGCACGGCGTCCGCGCGTCGCACACTGCCGAGGTCATCCTTGACGACGTGCGGGTGCCTGGCCGCTGCCTGGTGGGCGGCAGGGACAAGCTGGACCACCGGCTCGCCCGGGTGCGCGAGGGCGGCCGCGGCGGCGAGCAGGCCGCGATGAAGACGTTCGAGGCGTCCCGGCCTGGCGTCGCGGCGATGGCCGTCGGCGTGGCGCGGGCCGCCGTCGAGTACGCGACCGAGTACTCGCGGACGCGGACGCAGTTCGGGCGGCCGATCGGGCAGAACCAGGGCGTCGCTTTCGCGCTGGCGGACATGCACGCGTCCGTTGACGCGGCGCGGCTGCTGACCTGGCGGGCGGCGTGGATGTCGCGGCAGGGGAAGTCGTTCGAGCACGCAGAAGGCTCGATGTCGAAGCTGGTCGCGGGCGAGACAGCCGTGCGGGTGACCGAGCAGGCGATCCAGATCCTCGGCGGCAACGGCTACACCCGCGACTACCCGGTCGAGCGCTGGCACCGCGACGCCAAGATCTTCACAATTTTTGAGGGGACGAGCGAAATTCAGAGGATGCTGATCGGCCGGGCGGTCACCGGCCTCGATGTTAGATAGCCTGACCTGCGGTTTTTGCGAGGCTGGGCATTGAAGGCGGCCATCCCGCGGGGGAGCGGGGCGGTCCCTTGTCGTGTCCGGTTTACCCGAATCGTGCCGGTTATTTCCGGTCGTTTCCGGACCGCGTGCTGAATCCGTGCTGATACCTGGAAGGTCATGGTCTAGACCAATCACGAAATAGGTCTAGACCAACTGGTATAGTTGGGGTCCGTCCCCGGCCGGGTGCCACCGCCGTGCCGCCCGGTCGCGGCACCCGTTTTCAGCTTGACGCGGCGTGCTGAGTGGAGGGTCCGTCCGGCTGTAGTCCGCTGCCGTCCGGTGACCTTCCGGAGCCGGGCGGGCTAGGGAGGATCGGATAGTCCCACGCTCGCGTAGACCTGGCTTGATTCTCGTCATCATCGCCCACGTCAGGGGTATCAGGCTTTTGGCCTGAGTGGCCAGCGGTTTGCGGCTATGGTGACGGGCGTGACTGGACGCTCTGTGCTTCCGCCGGATCAGTACGTGGCGTCGCTGGCGCGCAAGCGGATGGCGGCGACCGCGTTCTTCCGTGACGGCCAGGGCCGGGTGCTGCTGGTGAACCCGGTGTACAAGGAGCCGTGGGATCTTCCGGGCGGGGCGGTGGAGGCGGAGGAGTCGCCGCACGCTGCGTGCCGCCGGGAGGTGGCCGAGGAGCTCGGGCTGGACCGGCCGCCGGGGCCGGTGCTTGCGGTGGACTGGGTGCCGTCGCGTCCGGAGCGCCCGGAGGGGCTGATCGTCGTTTACGACGGCGGTGTGCTGTCGGATGCGGAGGTCAAGGAGATCGTGCTTGCGGACGGGGAGCTTGCCGGGTTCGCGTTCGTTCCCGGGGACGACGTGGCGGGGCTGGTGACGCCGCTGCTGGCCCGGCGGGTGGCGTCGTGCCTGGACGCGGTGGCGACGGGCGCGGTCGCGGCGCTGGAGAACGGCAGCCCGGCCGCCTGACCGTCACGTCGTGAGACTTGAAGGGCACGGGCCTTGCGCCGTCCATTCGAGCCATGCGCCGTGCGACTGGTAGCGGGCGAGCGCCTGCTGGGCGGCGGCGGTTCCGTTCACGCAGGTGGCCAGGTGCAGGCGCGGTTCGGCGGGGTCGGTGCGGGTCTCCGCGCTGATCCAGTAGACCGGCCGTCCGGCGGAGAGCGCGGCGACCTGGTGCTCGAAGCGGGCGCGGTCCGGTGGCGCGAGGTGGGCGAGGAA
>JAWWPV010001168.1:0-4361 GCA_033854775.1 Trebonia sp. | reverse complement strand
CCGGTCCGGGACGCTGGAGCGGCCGCCCCGCCATGGCTTCGCCGCCGACTTCAGCGGCCTGGCGCTGGCTCGGCGCCGACGCAGGGGCCGGAGCCGGAGCCGATGCCTGAGCCGGGGCCGGGGCCGGGGCCGGGGGCGGGGGCGGGGCCGATGATGCCGTGGATGAGAGATCTCGGGTCAGCGCCGCACGGTACGCGTCTGTGCACATGGCTGCGAATTGCCGGCCGGCTCAGCGCAGCTCTTGGATGCGGATCAGGTTGCCCGCGGGATCGCGGAAGGCGCAGTCGCGAACGCCGTACGGCTGCTCGGCCGGCTCCTGGACGACCTCGGCGTCGCCGGCCTGCAGCCGCTCGAAGGTGCCGTCAAGGTCCTTGGTGGCCAGCAGGATCCAGCCGTAGGTGCCCTTGGCCATCATCTCGGTGATGGTGCGGCGCTCGTCGTCGGTGATGCCGGGGTCGGTGGCCGGCGGCGCCAGGAGGAGGGACGTGCCGGGCTGGCCGGGAGGGCCGACGGTGATCCAGCGCATCGGGCCGGATCCGACGTCGGCGCGGACCTCGAAGCCGAGGGTGTCGCGATAGAAGGCCAGGGAGGCGTCCGGGTCGTCGTGCGGCAGGGAGCTTGCGTGAATGGTGATGTCCATGGCCGTCACGTTAGTCGTGGCCCGGTGACCGGCGCTTCTCGATTCCTGACCGGTCTGGTCACCTGTTTCGCCACGCACGCCGGCATCCCCGCGGTCGCCCGCGCCGCGTCGCGCCGGTAGGTGCTGGGCGGCACGCCGACCAACTCGGTGAACCGAGTGCTGAAGGTGCCCAGCGACGAGCAGCCCACCGCGAAACAGACATCGGTGACGCTGAGGTCGCCCCGGCGCAGCAGCGCCATCGCCCGCTCGATGCGCCGCGTCATCAGGTAGCTGTACGGCGACTCGCCGTAGGCGAGCCGGAACTCGCGGCTGAGGTGACCGGCCGACATGTGCGCGCCGCGGGCGAGCGCCTCGACATCCAGCGGCTGCGCGTACTCCCGGTCGATCCGGTCGCGGACCCGGCGCAACCGGGCGAGGTCGCGCAGGTGCTGCTCGGCGGCGGGACTGCTGGTCACATGCAAGATCGTACGTCGCGCCGCAACCGATACCGAGCCCCGTGTCGTGGCCGAGCCCGCGGACGCCCCCGGCCGGTGCCAAGCTGGTGGACTGGGGCGCTCCCGTGTGATGGCTGTGGCGCCGTTGTGCCGCGCCGCCCGGCTCACCGCGGTGCGGCCTCCCACCCGAACCCGTCCGGGTCGGTGAAGGGCCCGGCATCGCAGTCAATCGCGAGCCGGTGGGATCCGGTGCCGCCGGGAGTGACGCCGGCGTCCTTGGCGAGGGCACGGCGCCCGTAGAGCGCCAATTTAACCGGGCCCGACGCCGTGGCGAACTCGACGTACTTGCGGCCGAAGCTCTTCGCCACGGTGAGGCCGCGGTCGACGTAGAACCGCTTGCTCGCGGCCATGTCCGCGACCCCGAGCAGGAGGACGATCTGGTCGATCTGCCGGGTGGCCGGGCCGGTGTCCTTCTTCGCCGAGGTCGCGACCTTCCAGATCGTCCCGTCCGGGGCGTGCACCACGCCGCCGTAGCCCCACAGCGACTTCGCGGCGGGCTTGCGCGGCGTGGCGCCGGCGTCGAGGGCGGCGCCGATGAGGCCGCTGACGGTGGCGGGCTGCGATACCGTGAGCGACAGCGTGAACCCGCGGAAGCCGGCCGCCGGGGCCTCCGAGGCCCGCAGGCGTATCTGGGTGCCCAACCCGAAGGCGGCGGTGTAGAAGCGGCCGGCGGCCGCGGGGTCGGCCACTTCGAGGGTGAGGGATTCGATGGAAGTCATGCCGGTCACGCTAACTGGGGCGCTGCGGCCGGCGCTTCTCGATTCCTGACCGGTCTGGTCACCCGTTTCGTGAGGCACGACGGTATCCCCGGGGAACCGTCGACGCGGGTCGGCCAGGATTCCGCGTACGGTGGAACCACGCGTGACCAGAGGAGCCTGCTGCCGGGCTCTACGCGGGCTTCAGGAGGCCGCGTTCCAGCACGAGTGGCACGAACAGCTCGCGGTAGCCGTGTTCGTCGAAGAGCACCGTGACCTGGTCGCCGTCGTAACGCTGCACCGTGCCCTGGCCCCAGCGCTCGCTGGCGACGCGGGCGCCCACCGCGAATGGGACCGCAGCGGGCGCACCCTCGCCGGGCCCGAGATCGTTGTCGCAGTTCCCGCAGGGGCCGCGGTAGTCCTGGCCGAAGTAGGTCAGCAGGAACGAGCGGCGGCAGCCAGCGTGCTCGGCGTAGCGGCGCATCATCGTCAGCCGCGTGCGCTCTACCTCGTCCTCACGTTCTGTCTGCGCCTGCGACGCTTGCACCGCCGCCGCCGCGCTCATCGCCCCGGTCCAGCGGATTTCGCCGTCTGCCTGCCAGGCTGCCGCGCCGAGATCGGCCAGGCGGGCCAGCGCAGCCGTCTGCAGCCGCGCGCCCGGCCCGGGCTGCTGGCCGTCCGCGAGAGCGGCCGCGGCCCGCGCCACGGCCGAGCCGGGGACACCCCTGGCGATGAAATAGCGGGCCCGGTCGAAGTCGTCGAAGCGGTACACCAGCCGGACCTGCGACGGGTTCCCGTCCCGGCCGGCCCGCCCTAGTTCCTGGTAATACGCATCCAGCGAGGGCGGCGGATCGAAATGCAGGACCCACCGGACATCCGGCTTGTCGATCCCCATCCCGAAGGCGACCGTGGCTGCGATGATGCGGGCCGAACCGTCCAGGAACGCGGTCATCGCGTCATGCCGCTCGCGCCCGGAGAGCCCGGCGTGATAAAGCGTCACCCGCTCACCTTCCGACGCGAGTGTGTCCCGGGCCGCTTGCGCGCTCGCGTGCGTGGCCGCGTAGACAATCCCCGGGCCAGCGAACTCCCCCGCCGCACGGACAAGCTCGTTCTCCTTGTCGCGAATGGTCCGCACGTGCTGCGCCGAGAGATGGATGTGCGGCCGGTCGAAGTCACCGATCACCACCAGCGGATCGCGCAAGCCGAGCCGCCGGATGATCTCCTGCCGCACTGGCGGCGCGGCCGTCGCGGTCAACGCCAGGCGGACCGGCGCGCCGACCGCCTCGGCCTGCGCGCCGAGCCGCATGTAGTCGGGCCGGAAATCGTGACCCCACTGACTGATCAGGTGCGCTTCGTCAACGGCGAACAGACCCGGCCGCGCGCGCCGTAGCGTGTCGCGGGTCTCGCTGTTCGCCAGCTGCTCCGGCGAGAGGAACACGAACGTGTCCGAATCGCAGGAGGCCAGCAGCGCCGCCGCCCGCGCACCGGCCGATTGCTGCGAGTTCAGCACGATCGAGCGCAGCCCAACCGCGCGCAGGTGGGCGAGCTGATCATCCTGGAGGGCGATCAGCGGCGACACAACGACCACTGGGCCTGGTCGCAGCAGCCCCGCCAGCTCGTAGATCGCCGACTTCCCGCCGCCGGTCGGCAGCACGGCGAGCACATCACGGCCACCGGCCAGCGCCTGCGCGGCACCCAGCTGCCCAGGGCGAAGCCGGTCAAAGCCAAGACGGTCGCGCGCGAGCTCCCCGATCATGGCCCCAGCTTCCATCGCTGCCCCCGTCCATCTCGCGAACACCTCGGCACCGCTCGATAGACCCTGCCGGGTCAGACTCAGACTGCCACGTAGTAGCTCATGCTCGCTGGCTGGGGGCCCGGGCTCTCGTCAGGCGTCGTCAGGCCGGGCGACGGATCCGCTGCGCAGGTCTTGTCCCGGCCGCGCTGCCGGTCTTCCTCTGCTAGCCGGAGCCCCGAGTCCTGATCACCCGCTTCCACACGATCATGCTAGGAGGAGATGTGCTGGCGCGCGCGGCGAGGAGCGCTGGACATGCTGACCCGGGACCAGCGTCAAACGCGGCGACGCGGCAGGAACCCGGACGGAGCCAGCCCTAACCGGACCGACGGCAAAGACGGTTGTCCATCCCCTGAGCATTCGGGGAGTGCCCGCTAAGGCGCCGGCGTCAGCCGCTGAGTGGAAGCTCGACGCGCAGGGCTGTGCCCGACCCGGGGGGGCTGTGGATGGTGATGGCACCGCCGAGCGCCTCGACGCGGTCTTTCAGCCCGACGAGCCCGGAGCCCCGGATCGGATCTGCTCCGCCGACCCCGTCGTCACTGACGCAGAGCCGGAGGGCACCCTCGACCGTCTCCACCTCAACATTGACGAGCGAAGCCTGCGCGTGCTTGACCGCATTGGTGAGTGCCTCTGAGACGACGTAGTAGGTGGCGACCTCGACTCGTTCGGGCAGTCGCGCCACAGCCCGCACATCGAGCTCGACCGGAAGGGTCCAGCGGCGGGCGAGCGTCTTCAGCGCC
>JAWWPV010001167.1:0-7162 GCA_033854775.1 Trebonia sp. | reverse complement strand
TTCCGCCAGTTGACCGATCCTTGGGCGAACCCCGCGTTCCTGCGCGGCACCCAGTACAAGACCGATGCGAACCTGGCGGCACGCCACGCGGTCCCGCGGGCCGTCGGTTGGCGTCTTGCCTGTCCTTGTGACGTGTTCTGGTGTGGCGTTGTCCGCTGTGATCGCGGGTCATCCGGGTGTCCGGCCACGGAAGGACGGACGGTTCGCCGGTTATGCCCCGGTTACCCGGTGCTGCGGCCCGGCTGTTTTCATGATCGCGGGTCATCGGGGGCGGATATCGCCAAATTGACCCGCAGTAATCTAGCAGGCGCATCGTGACCGGCGTTTTGTTCGGTTTTATGACGGTGAGACGGCAGTCTGCGAGGTGTTCCCCCGCGATGACCCGCGGTCTGGCCCCGGGCGGCCGCTAGCGCTTGCGCCAGGCGAAGAAGAAGTCGCGGGCCTGCTGTGACCACAGCGGGATGACCGTGGCCACCCCGATGGCCCAGACCAGGACGGTCGTGAACTGGGGGCCGGGATCGAGGTGGGTGCCGAACACGACGAGCAGCGTGCAGAGCGAGTAGATGGCCAGGAGCACCGTGCCGGCGATGCGCGTCCAGCCGTTGCCGCGCCTGGTGGCGACCGCGAGCCAGGCCCAGCAGGCGAGGCCAAGGACGTCGGCGCCGACTGCGATCGCCATCGCGCCGGCCATCTGGTTCTGGGTGGCCCAGAGGGCCGTCTTCGCGGCGACTACGTGAGGGTTTCCGGCATTGTGCGCGGCGTTCCTGGCCGCGTTGGCGGCGCGGGTGTACCGGCCGAGGACCGGCAGGCTCAGCAGCAGGTCAAGCGCGGTGACCACGAAGCCGGCGTACATGAGCCTGATCGCGGTGTACACGTTCCCTGGCACTTCGGCCGCGGTCGGCTTCCTGCGGCCAGGCGCGTACTGCGCCAGCGCGTCCTGCTGCCCCGGATACGAGCCCCCCTGCCCCGGATACGAAGCCGGCTGGCCCGGATATGAGGTCGGCTGCCCCGGATACGAGGCCGGGGCGGCGAGCCCTGGCTGCCCGAACACCGCCTGCTCGGCTGACCCCTGCGCCGCGGCCGCGTAGTAGCCGTCGGACAGCATGGGCGCGTGGCCGGTGGGACTTCCGCCCTGGCCGGGGACCGGCGCCGCCAGGGCCGTGGGAGTGCGCTGCACGGGCGATCCGGCGTAGGACGGGGCGGCCGTCCCCGGCGGGGTGAGCCCGGCCGGGGTCTGACCGGACTGCTCCTCGGCGATGACCCGGGCCACGTTCGCTGGCCAGAACGAGCCGAGCGTCGCGGGCGTCTCCGGTCCGAGTGCGTTGATCATCGCGATCACCTGCGCCGGGCCCGGCCGCTGCGCGGGGTCCTTCTTCAGGCAGGCCTCGATGACCTGGCGCGGCCTCGGCGGGACCGCGCTCAGGTCCGGCTCGGCCGAGACGATGCGGAACAGGACAGACGCGGGGTTTTCGCCGCCGAACGGCGGGTTGCCCGTCGCCGCGTACGCGAGCACGCAGCCGAGGGAGAAGATGTCGCTCGCCGGGCCCGCGGGCCCGGTCTTGGCCTGCTCGGGTGACATGTAGCCGGGGGTGCCGATCACCATGCCCGCCGACGTCAGCTGCGTGCCGTGGAACGGCCGGGAGATGCCGAAGTCGATCACGTGCGGCCCGTCGTCGGCGAGCAGCACGTTGGCGGGCTTGAGGTCGCGGTGGATCACCCCGGCGGCGTGCACCGCGCGCAGTGCCTCGGCGAGCCCCGCCGCGAGCCGCCAGACGGCCGCCTCGGGCAGCGCCCCGTGCTTGGCGACGATCTCGGAGAGGGCCGGCCCCGGCACGTACGCCGTGGCCAGCCAGGGCGAGCTGTCGGTGACGCTGGAGTCGACGACGGGCGCGGTATACATGCCGCCGACCGCGCGGGCGGCCTTCACCTCGTGGCTGAACCGCCGCAGGAACTCAGGGTCGGCGGCGAACTGCGAGTGGATGACCTTGATGGCCACGGCGCGCCCGGCGGGGGAGAAACCGAGGTATACCTGCCCCATGCCCCCGGCACCCAGCCGGGAGTGCAGCCGGAACTCCCCGATCATGCGGGGGTCGTTCGCGGATAGCGGTTCCATCCCTGCTCCCCATGCCGCCTAGCCGGCGAACAGCGCGCCAGCAGGCAGAGATTACCCGGAATGCCCGCAAGGCGTTAGTCCTTGCGGGCATTCCGGTTCCTACTTTGCTGGTTATTACCTCCTGGTCACTAGCCCTGACCCGCGCCGCCGCCCACGAACGCCGCCTGGCCCGGCAACTCGTCCAGAGCGATGTTGAGGTTCAGCACGTTCACCCCTGGCTCGCCGAGGAAGCCGATATCGCGGCCCACGGTGTTCTTGCTGACGAGCGACTGGACGGTAGCGACCGACAGGTGCCGCGTCGCCGCGACCCGGTCGACCTGGATGGCCGCGTTCGCCGGGGAGATGTCCGGGTCGAGCCCGGAACCCGACGACGTGACCGCGTCCGGCGGGATCGCCGACACCGGCACGTGATCGGACGCCGAGATCTGCTGCTGTAGCTGCTTGACGGTGGTCAGCAGGGTGGAGTTGTTCGGCCCGAGGTTGGCCGCCCCGGAGAAGCCGGGGTCGCAGCCGTAGTCGGTCTTGATGCTGCTGCTTGAAGCATTCGACGGTCGGGGCTGGAAGTACTGCGGGAGCGGGTTGCCCTTGGCGTCCACGAACTCCTGGCAGAGCAGCGAGGAGCCGACGACCTTGCCGTTGTAGGTGACGAGCGACCCGTCGGCCTGGTTCTTGAACGCGGCCTGGTTGATGCCCCACATCACCACCGGGTAGACGATGCCGCACAGCACGGTGAAGGCGAGCAGCATACGGAACGCCGCGATGTGCTGCCGGAGCAATGAAGGAAGACGGTTCATGGCGGGGATCACCTGAATCCGGGGATGTTATAGATGATGAGGTCGATGATCTTGATGCAGGCGAAGGGGAGGATCAGCCCGCCGACTCCGTAGATCCAGATGTTCCTCCGAAGCATCGCCGACGCTGACGCCGGCTTGTACCTGACGCCACGTAGCGCGAGCGGGATCAGCGCGATGATGATCAGCGCGTTGAAGATGATCGCCGAGGCGATCGCCGACTGCGGGCTGTGCAGTTTCAGGATGTTGAGTTCCTGAAGGCCCGGGAAGACCCCGCTGAACATGGCCGGCAGCATCGCGAAGTACTTCGCGACGTCGTTGGCGATCGAGAAGGTCGTGAGCGAGCCACGGGTGATGAGCAGCTGCTTGCCGATCTCCACGATCTCGATGAGCTTGGTCGGGTTGGAGTCGAGGTCGACCATGTTCCCGGCCTCTTTCGCGGCCGAGGTGCCGGTGTTCATCGCCACGCCGACGTCGGCCTGGGCGAGGGCGGGCGCGTCGTTCGTGCCGTCGCCGGTCATCGCGACGAGCTTGCCGCCCTCCTGCTCCTTCCTGATCAGTGCCATCTTGTCTTCCGGCGTCGCCTCGGCGAGGAAGTCGTCCACGCCGGACTCCTCCGCGATCGCGCGCGCGGTCAGCGGGTTGTCGCCGGTGATCATGACGGTGCGGATGCCCATCGCCCGCATCTCGGCGAACCGCTCGCTGATGCCCTGCTTGACGATGTCCTTGAGGTGGATGACGCCGAGCGCATGCGCGCCACCGCCCGGCAACCGCTCCGCGACGACCAGCGGCGTGCCGCCCGCCGCCGAGATACCGTCGACCAGCACGCCGAGTTCCTCCGGCGGGGTGCCGCCGTTCTCCCTGATCCAGTTCGCGACCGAGCTGGCCGCGCCCTTCCTGACCTCGCGCCCGTCGGCGAGGTCGACCCCGCTCATCCGGGTCTGCGCGGTGAACGGCACGAACACCGCACCGGGCAGCTCGCCGGCGGACCGCTCGCGAATCCCGAAGTCGTTCTTCGCGAGGACCACGATCGACCGGCCTTCCGGCGTCTCGTCGGCGAGCGACGAGAGTTGCGCGGCGTCGGCTAGCGAAGCGACCTGCACTCCGCCTACGGGGAGGAACTCGGTCGCCTGCCGGTTGCCGATGGTGATCGTGCCGGTCTTGTCGAGCAGCAGCGTGTTCACGTCGCCGGCCGCCTCGACGGCACGGCCCGACATCGCCAGCACGTTCCGCTGGACAAGCCGGTCCATGCCGGCGATGCCGATCGCGGAAAGCAGCGCCCCGATGGTGGTCGGGATCAGCGCGACGATCAGCGCGACGAGGATCACCAGGTCCTGCGGCGCTCCCGAGTAGTACGCCATCGGCTGCAGGGTCACGACCGCGAGCACGAAGATCAGCGTCAGCGAGGCGAGCAGCACGTTCAGCGCGACCTCGTTCGGCGTCTTCTGCCGCGCCGCGCCCTCGACGAGGCCGATCATCCGGTCGATGAACGTCTCGCCTGGCTTGGACGTGATCTGGACGATGATCTGGTCCGACAGCACCTTCGTGCCGCCGGTGACCGCGGACCGGTCACCGCCGGACTCGCGGATGACCGGGGCCGACTCGCCCGTGATCGCGGACTCGTCGACCGAGGCGACGCCCTCGACGACGTCGCCGTCGCCTGGAATGACCTGGCCGGCCTCGACGATCACGAAGTCGCCGACCGCGAGCTGGGTACCGGGCACCTCGTCGATGCGGAAGGTGGCGTCGCCTTGCTTCCAGCCGATCAGCTTGCGCGCGACGGTCTCCCGCTTGGTCCGCCGCAGCGTCTCCGCCTGCGCCTTGCCGCGGCCTTCGGCGACCGCCTCGGCCAGGTTGGCGAACAGCACGGTCAGCCAGAGCCAGACGGTGATCGTCCAGGCGAAGATCGAGGTGTGGATGATCGCCGAGTAGGTGGTCAGCACCGAGCCGACCTCGACGACGAACATGACGGGGTTCCTGATCTGGACCCGCGGGTCAAACTTGAGGAACGCGTCGGGAAGGGACTTCCAGAGCATCTGCGGGTCGAGGAAGCCACCGCCCACCCGGCGGGTCGCGGTTGCCGCGCCTGCCGGGGTAAGCGTGGTTGCGGGGTCAGCCGCACCCTTTCCGGTTTCCGTTGGTGTTGAGTTGAGATTCGCCATCAGTGCAGTCCTTCAGCGAACGGCCCGAGCGCGAGCGCGGGGAAGTACGTCAGACCGACGAGGATGATGATCACGCCGATCAGCAGGCCGGCGAACAGCGGCGTGTGCGTCTCCAACGTGCCGGCGGACGCGGGCACTTTCTGTTGTCGCGCCAGCGATCCGCCGAGGGCCAGCACGAAGATCTCCGGCGCGAACCGGGCGACCAGCATCACTGCGCCGCCGGCGAGGTTGTACCAGCCGGTGTTGGTGCCGAGGCCGGCGAACGCCGAGCCGTTGTTGTTGGCCATCGAGGTGAACGCGTACACGACCTCGGTCAGGCCGTGCGGTCCGGAGTTGAGTATGGCTCGCTGCGGCACGCCGAAGCCCAGCGACATCGCGGCGCCGATAAGCGCGGAGGCCGGCGTGCTCAGGATGTACAGCGCGGCCCACTTCATCTCGGTGGGACGGATCTTCTTGCCGATGTACTCCGGGGTGCGGCCGACCATGAGCCCGCCGACGAAGACGGTCAGCACGGACAGCATGAGCAGGCCGTACAGGCCGGCGCCGACGCCGCCGGGTATGACCTCGCCGAGCATGAGGTCGAACAGGGCGATCCCGCTGCCGAACGGTGTGTACGAATCGAAGAAGCTGTTAACGGCGCCCGTGGACGTTGTTGTCGTCGCCGCGCCGAACAGCGACGAGCCGGGGATCCCGAACCGGACCTCCTTGCCCTCCATCGCGCCGCCCGCGGCCCGCAGTGCGGTGCCCGCGTGCTGCCACTCGAAGAAGGTGATGCCGCCGATCGCGCACAGGAGCAGCCCGCCCATGACGGCGACGAGCAGGTAGCCCTGCCGGTTGTCGCCGACCATCTTGCCGAAGGTGCGCGGCAGCGCGAACGGGATGACGAGCAGCAGGAAGATCTCGAACCAGTTAGAGAACCCGTTCGGGTTCTCGAACGGGTGCGCCGAGTTCGCGTTGAAGAAGCCGCCGCCGTTGTTGCCGAGCTCCTTGATGACCTCCTGCGAGGCCACCGGGCCGCCCACTACCGTCTGCTGGCCGCCGCTCAGCGTGGTGATCACGTGGGTCAGGTTGAAGTTGTCGATCACGCCGGTGGCGGCCAGGATGATGCCGCCGATGATGGAGATCGGCAGCAGGACCCGGATGACGATCCTGGTCGTGTCGACCCAGAAGTTGCCGAGCCGGTCGGTCTTGGTCCGCACGAAGCCGCGGATCAGCGCGATCACGACGACGATGCCGACGGCCGCGGACACGAAGTTCTGCACGGCCAGGCCGGCCATCTGGACGGTGTAGCCCATCGTGGACTCGCCCGAGTAGTTCTGCCAGTTCGTGTTGGTGACGAACGAGGCGGCGGTGTTCCAGGCGAGGAACGACGGGACGGGTGACTGCCCGTTGGCGTACGGGAGGTGCTCCTGGATCCGCTCAAGCAGGTAGAGGAAGAGCACGCAGACCCCGGAGAAGGCCAGCATGGACCGGGCGTAAGTGCCCCAGCGCTGGTCGGCGTCCGGGTCGATGCCGATGACCCGGTAGAAACCCTTCTCTACCCGCAGGTGCTTGGGGGACGTGAAGACGCGGGCCATGTAGTCGCCGAGCGGCTTGTAGCAGACCGCCAGTACCGCGACCAGCAGCACCAGTTGCAGGACGCCCGCGAGAGAACTGTTCATTAAAAGCGCTCCGGCCGGACGAGGGCGTAGATCAGGTAAAGGGTGAGGAGGATGGCGGCGATCAGGCCGACCCAGTTCTCAGCGCTCAAGGCGTTCCACCACCCGCACGAGGATGAAGAAGGCGGCGAAGATGACGATCGTTATGCCGATGACCAGGAGGTCATTCATGGCGGCTCCTAGCTGTTACCGCGCGGTGCCGGCATCGCGAGACGTGGTGCCCGGCAGACCGCAGCACGAACGGCACAATTCAAAGCCCTGATCAGCGGCGATATTGCCGTCCTCACGGCTCCTATGCGGCACCGTCTGGGTTCCTAACGGACCTCATGCGAGAGCCCGGCGGACCGGCCCACGGTCCGCCGGGCTCCGTACCCAGCGTTACGAGACGTTACTCATCTGGCAGTTGCGGGATATCGAGATCGGGCACGAGCGCGTGCC
>JAWWPV010001166.1:0-3396 GCA_033854775.1 Trebonia sp. | reverse complement strand
GAGCACCCCCGGGGTGCGCCACCGCAGGATCTGGCACGGCCACCACCGTCCGGGGCAGGGCCCCGGACGGCCTGGCCCCGCCCGGGTGTACACGGCCGTCCTTCACGGCCAGGCGCTCTCAGAGCCGCTGGCAATCCCGGCCGAGGCCGTCGATTCAACAGCTGGGAGGGGCGCCCGACGCTGCCTTCCGTCAGGAGTGGAGGCCGGTTGGGTCAGTGCACGGAATCAAGGAATCGCAACATCAAGCTGGACACGTCCTGCAGCGCGCTCTCCAGCAGGAAGTGGCCGCCCGGAAGCAGGTGGACCTCCGCACCTGGCGCGTCCTTAGCGAATGCTTGGGCGCCTGCCGGGCGGAAGATCGGGTCGCCTTCCCCCCAGACCGCCAGCACGGGGACCTCGGAGGCGCGGAGGTACTCGTGGAGCTTGGGGTAAAAGGAGATGTTGTTTACGTAGTCGAGGTTCAGCGCGAGCTGGATCCGGTCGTTACCGGGGCGGGAGACCAGGCCGAAGTCGTGGGACCACGTTTCCGGGGCGACCACGGACTGGTCGGGCACGCCGGCGAGGTACTGCCATTTGATCGACTCGAAGCTGAGTGCGCCGCGGATGACGGCCTCGTTCTCCTGGGTCTGCTCGCGGCTGAACGCCCATACCGGCTTCCAGAAGGCCTCGTCGAAGCCTTCCTGGTATCCGTTTCCGCTCTGGGTCACGATCGAGGTGACGGCCGACGGATTAGCCACGGCGAGGCGCCATCCAATCGGGGCGCCGTAGTCGTGGACGTAGATGCCGTAGCGCCTGACTCCGAGCTGCACCAGCAGGTCAGCGGTCAGGCTGGACAGTGACACGAATGAGTAGTTGAACTGATCGGCGGAGGGTGCGTCGGAGAGCCCGAACCCGAGATGATCCGGTGCGATGACCCGGTAGCGTTCCGCCAAGTTGGGGATGAGGTCCCGGAACATGAACGAGCTGCTCGGGTAGCCGTGGAGCAGGACGACGGTCGGCGCGTCCGACGGGCCGGCCTCGCGGTAGAAAAGTTGGTATCCGCCGACAGAGGCGTACCGGTGGTGGACGATCGCCATTTCAGGCTCCTTACGTATGTAGACCCGCGAATGGGTCGCGCCGTGGCCACTATTATGGGGTGTGCATCCCACTCTAACGTGCCATCCATGGGAATGGGCGCCGGGGCACAACCCCAATGGCCGGACCCGCGTCGCCGCACCCTGGGGCGCGACCCCGCACTGGCGAATCAGGGCGGACTCGGGGACCGTGTTTGTCAGTGACGAAATATCGGGCCCGTCAAGTCACCAGATCTGCCTGGTCCCGCACCCCATGATTCTGTCCTTCTCCCGTACTGGAGTGACCCATGGCTGAGCTGCCGGAAGTCGAGTCGGCCAGGTCGGTGATCGACCATACGCTCGACCGGGTCATCGTGGACGTGCACGACTCGGACACCTATGTGTGCCGTCCGTACGTCCCCGGCGAGATCCGCCACGCGCTCCTCGGGGAGCGGCTCTCCGCCGCACACCGGCGGGGGAAGTCGATCTGGTGCGACACGTCGCCCGGCCCGGCTGTTCTCGGGATTCACCTGGGCATGTCGGGCAAGCTCGTCGTGTCGAGCCCGGACGGCAGCGAGATCTACGGCGGGGATAACTGGGAGGGCACCGCCTCCCGGGGGACTACCGGTGGTCGCGCTTCTCGGTCGACTTCGTGGACGGCAGCCGGCTGATGCTGATCGATTCCCGCCGCCTTGGCCGGGTCGTGCTCGACCCCGAGATCGGTGTCCTCGGACCGGACGCGGCAACGATCGCGCGCGCGGAGTTCGCGGCGGCCGTCGGGCGGGGGACGGCGCCGGTCAAGGCGCGCCTGCTCAACCAGCGTGCCATCGCGGGCATCGGTAACCTACTTGCCGACGAGATCCTGTGGCAGGCCCGCGTCAATCCTGCGCGGCCGGTTGACGAGCTCACCTTCAGCGACGCGGACTCGCTTTTCCGTGCCACGCGCGCGACTGTAGCCGCCGCGCTCGCTGGGGGAGGGGTCCACACGCTCACCATCTTCCCCTTCCGGAAGGCCGGCGCGCGGTGCCCGCGAGATCACGCCCCGATGGCACGCAGCATGGTGGGCGGCCGGACGAGCTGGTGGTGCAGTGCTGAGCAGCCGCTCCCGGCCGCGAGCCCGCCACAGCCCGCGCTGCCGAGACGGACCGGCTACCGCGCGTCAGCCGCGCGCCGCTGACATACGCGGCGGGCGATGCACCTCACTCCGCTTCTCTCCGGCGCGGGCGGGACAAGCCGGCGGCGGCCCGCTTCCCGCGCCAGCCCTCGCTGGCCGGGTCCTGCCCCGGCTCGACTGGGCCGTCCGCCGGGACGGCACCGGCAAAATGGAAGGTCCAGATCAGGGCGGCGGCATAGCTGCGGTAGGGCGACCATGCCTCGCCACGCGCGGCCACGTCCCGCGGCGAGGGCAGGGCGGGGAGCTTCCAGGCGAGTTGGACGCCGGCCCGGATGCCGAAGTCGGCGGTGGGCAGGATATCGGGCCGGTGGAGCTGCCCGATCAGGAACATCTGCGCCGACCACGGGCCGATGCCGCGCAGCGCGGTCAGCTGGCGTAGCGCTAGCGCGTCGTCGGCGGGCAAGGCGTCGAGTCGGATCCGGTCGGCGGCGACGGCGTCGGCTAGCCCGAGGGCCGCGTCGGACTTGCGGTCGCTTAGGCCCGCCGCCATCAGGCGCTCCCGGCCGAGCGCCAGTATCCGCTCCGGCGTGATCTCGGTCGCCGCCGCCTGCAGCCGGTCGAAGATGGTGAACGACGAGGAGCTGGAGACGTGCTGGCTCACGATCTGCAGCAGCAGGGTCCGGAACGGGCCCGATGAGGGACGGTCCGACGTCCAGCCCCAGTGGAACGGGTCGGGCTTCCCGTGGGCCCGGATGATCATGGCGAACACTGGATCGGCTGCGGCCAGGTACGCGTAGGCCCCGTGCGTGCCAGGCGCTTCTGCCATCACCCTCCGATCGTCCGCAATTCGCGCATCAATTTACGAGACGGCGGACCTAAATCACGCCAGTCGAGTGCCAGACGCGCGGATATCTGCCGTAGCGGACCCGCGAGTGGTAGGGACGTTTCGTGTTGTCCTCGCCAGAACGACGGCGTTGCCGGCCGGTAGAGTTGGCAGATGGCACCAACGAGCGGAAACAGCCCGGTCCTGAGGGGCAGGACGGGGGGTGGCCGCGATCTGGCCAGCGTGGGGGCGCTCGTGGCCGACCAAGCCAAGTGCCGGATACTGCTTGCCCTTGGTGACGGGCAGCCCCTGCCGGCCGGCCGGCTGGCCGCCGAGGCTGGGGTCAGCGCGGCGACCGCCAGCGAGCATCTCCGTAAGCTGGTCGCGGGCGGGCTGCTCGCAGTGCA
>JAWWPV010001165.1:0-2628 GCA_033854775.1 Trebonia sp. | reverse complement strand
GGTGCTCAGCGGTGGCCACCTCCAGCAGTGTGCCTCGCCTCGTGAGCTGTACGACAACCCGGTGAACCAGTTCGTGGCCGGCTTCATCGGCTCCCCGTCGATGAACCTGCTGACCGCGCCGCTGACCGAGGGCGGCGCGACCCTGGCCGGCGCGGTCATTCCCCTTTCCCCGGGGATCAGGGCCGCGGCCGCGCGGGACAAGCTCACCGAGCTCGTCATCGGCATCAGGCCCGAGCACTTGCACCTGGCCGAGAACGCAGGGAGCGGGCCGGGATCCGGTGCCGGCGGTCCCGGGGCCGCGAGTGCCCCGACGGCCGGCGTGGTGCTCACCGGCGAGGTGCTGCTCGTCGAAGAGCTGGGAGCCGACGCGCTGCTGCATGTCCGGCTGGCCGGCGACGCCCCCGTGGCCGGCAGCGGGGGCGTGGTGGCCAGGACCGAGGGCCGCAAGTCCCCGGCGCCCGGGCAGCGGGTCTCCTTCCGGGTCCAGCCGGACGACGTCTTCGCGTTCCACCCGGTCACCGGCGCCCGCCTCGCGGGCTAAGCCTCGCATCCGCGTCAACAGCTTCCGCGTCAACCATGGAGGTCTCATGCGAGCCATCGTGCTCGACCGTCCCGGCAGCTTCCGGGTGGCAGAGGTGCCGGATCCCACACCAGGAGAAGGCCAGATCGTCGTAAGGGTGGACGCCTGCGGGATCTGCGGCACGGACATCCACATCATGGACGGCGAGTTCCCGCCGACGCCCTACCCGATCACGCCGGGCCACGAGTTCGCCGGCACGGTCGTGGCCGTCGCCGGCGACGTCAAGATGGACCTGCCCATCGGCACGAAGGTCGCGGTCGATCCCTCGCTGTACTGCGGTTACTGCCGCCGGTGCCGGTCCGGCCGGGACAACCTGTGCGAGAACTGGGCGGCGATCGGCGACACGGTGGACGGCGCGTTCGCCGAGTACGTCGCGGTCCCCGCGGTGAACGCGCACCGGCTGCCCGACGGCGTCGACGGCCAGCTCGGGGCGATGGTCGAGCCCCTCGCCTGCGCGGTGCACGGCCTGCGCAGGCTCGGCCCGCTGTTCGGCGACTCCGTGGTGCTGACCGGCGCCGGGACGATGGGGCTGCTGCTCCTGCAGTTGCTCGTCCACTCGGGGGCGGGGCCGGTCACCGTCGTCGACCGGGTGCCCGACCGGCTCTCGGTCGCCCGTAAGCTCGGCGCCGCCTGGATCGCGAGCGACCTGGCCGACCTCGACAGCGAGCGGTTCGAGATCGCCGTCGACGCGACGGGCGTCCCCGCCGTGGTCGACGGCGTGGCCGGGCTGCTCGACCGCGGCGGCCGGCTGCTCGTCTTCGGTGTGACCCCGGCGGATGCGACGCTGAGCCTGTCGCCGTTCCGCGTCTACAACGACGAGATCACCGTCACCGGCTCGATGGCGATCCTGCGCAGCTTCGCCCCGGCGGTCGAGCTGATCGGCAGCGGCGCGATCGACCCGCGCCCGCTGCTGTCCGAGCCGCTGCCCCTGGACGAGTTCGGCGAGGCCCTGCACCGGGTACGCGCCGGCCAGGGCATCAAATGGCACATCAAACCCGCGTGACTCGAACCCGCGTGACTCGAACCCCGGATGACTCGAACCCCGGATGACTCGCTCGCTATCCGGCATGTCGGGCGCTGGCGCGCCACGACATGCCGGATATTTCATGAAAACATGCGAGAGTCGGCCGCCATGGGCACGAAGGCTTTCCTTTCATGTAAATAAAGCAGCTAATAGGCTGCAAAGTCTTCATGATCATGGCCAGGGCATGAGGCGGGAGGCAGGGCGCTGTGATCGTTGTTGCTGGTGAGGCGCTGATCGACCTAGTGGTGAGCCCCGGCGGACAGGTAGCCGCGCGTCCCGGCGGCAGCCCGTATAACGCGGCCATGAGCCTTGCCCGGCTGGGCGTGGAGACAACCTTCCTCGGGCGCCTGGCCCACGATGGCTTGGGCCGCCTGCTCCGCGACCGCCTCGCCGCGGAAGGCGCCGTGATCGGCGTCCCCGAGCCGTCGAGCAGGCCAAGCACCCTGGCCGTCGCCACCCTCGACCAGGCGGGCAGTGCCGACTACGCTTTCTACCTCGATGGCACCGCCGGGGCCGACCTGGGATACGAGGCGCTGAAGAAGGCGCTGCCTGCCGACGCGACCGCCCTGCACGTGGGCGACCTCGGCCTGGTGATGGAGCCGATCGGGGCGGCCATCGAGCGGCTCATCCTGAACGACGTTCCAGCAGGCGCCCTCGTGCTGCTCGATCCCAACTGCCGCCCCAGCGCCGTTGCCGACCACGAGGCCTACCGCAGGCGCATCGGCGTGATCGCCCGCCGCGCCGACATCGTCAAGGCGAGCACGGAAGACCTCGCCTACTTGTACCCCGACGTGCCGCCCGAGGAAGCGGCAAAGGCACTGCTTGACGGCGGCCCGTCGCTCGTCCTCGTCACCGACGGTCCCCGCCCAGCCAGGGCCTTCCTGCCAGGCTCAATCCTGGCCGAGGAGGTCCCGAGCGTCACGGTGGTGGACACGATCGGCGCGGGCGACGCGTTCGGCGGCGGCTTCCTCGCCTGGTGGACGGCGCACGGCCTCGGCCAGGCCGACCTTGGCCATCCCGCGCC
>JAWWPV010001164.1:0-3182 GCA_033854775.1 Trebonia sp. | reverse complement strand
GGATCAGCCGCGCGCGTTCGGAGAAACGGCTTTCCATGCCGTGACTCGAGGGCTCGTAGTACGTTCGGCCGTCGATCACGTCGGGGGCGTACTGCTGTGTCACGATGCCCTCGGGCAGATCATGCGGGTAGACGTAGCCCTTGCCGTGGCCAAGCTGCTTGGCACCAGGGTAGTGCGCGTCACGCAGGTGCGACGGCACCGCGCCGATCAGGCCGGCCTTGACGTCGGCCTCGGCGGCGCCAATCGCGCGGACGACCGCGTTGGACTTCGGCGCCAGCGCGATGTGGATGACGGCCTGGGCCAGGTTGATCCGCGCCTCGGGCAGGCCGACGAACTCGACGGCGTGCGCGGCGGCGACGGCGGTCTGCAACGCGGTCGGGTCGGCCATGCCGACGTCCTCGCTGGCATGCACGATCAGCCGCCGGGCGATGAACCTCGGGTCCTCCCCCGCCGCGATCATCCGCGCCAGGTAGTGCAGCGCCGCGTCGACGTCGCTGCCCCGCATGGACTTGATGAACGCGCTGATCACGTCGTAGTGCTGGTCGCCGTCCCTGTCGTACCGAACGGCGGCCCGGTCGACCGCGCGCTCCAGGGTCTCCGTGTCGATGTGGCTCGTGCCGAGGGCGGCCGCCTCCAGGTAGGTCAGCGAGCGCCGCCCGTCACCGCCGGCCAGCCGCACCAGGTGCTCAAGCGCGTCGTCGTCGATCTCCACGCGGCCGTCGAGCCCGCGCTCGTCGGTGAGGGCCCGCTTGATGAGCGCCCGGATGTCATCGTCATCGAGCGGCTTCAGCGTCAGCAGGAGCGACCGGGAGAGCAATGGCGAGACGACGGAGAACGACGGGTTCTCGGTCGTCGCCCCGATGAAGGACACCCAGCGGTTCTCCACGGCGGGCAGCAGCGCGTCCTGCTGCGTCTTGGAGAAGCGGTGGACCTCGTCAATGAACAGCACCGTCTGCCGGCCGTTCATGCCGAGTTGCTGCCGTGCCATGTCCACGGCGGCGCGCACGTCCTTCACCCCGGCGGTCACGGCGGACAGCTCGGTGAACCGCCGTTTCGTCACCTGGCTCACGACGTAGGCGAGCGTGGTCTTGCCCGTGCCTGGCGGCCCCCATAGCAGCAGAGACATCGGCGCGTCGTTGTCGATGAGGTTGCGGAACGGGGTACCCGGCGCGGTGAGGTGCCGCTGCCCAATCACCTCGTCAAGGGATCGCGGCCGCATCCGCACGGCGAGCGGCGCGGCGGAGGCGGCGGCCCGCTCCCCCGCCTCATCGAACAAACTGTCCACGGTTGCGAGCCTACTAGCGCTTGCGACCGCTGTTTCCGCGAGTTTTCCGGCGCTCTCTATCACTCGGGCCCGACATTGCAGCGATGTTCTCCACAACCACTCGATCACCCGGGTCGTTATCCACAGGCCGGCGGCTGTCGTGGCGGTAACGCGGGGCTGGTGACAATGCTGACGGCATGCCGACCGAACTGCCTGCCCGGGTCCGTCAACTGCTCGCCCGCCAGGGCCACGTGATCACGCGCACGCAGGCCGTCCAGCTTGGACTCGACCCGTGGGTCATCCGTAACCGCGAACGATACGGCCACTGGCAGCGACTGGAGGCCGGCGTGTACGCCGAATTCACCGGCGCGCCGAAGCGTGAAGCCGAGATCTGGGCGGCTCTCTTGCGCGCCGGACCGAGTGCGGCGCTGAGCCATTGGACAGCGGCGGAACGACACGGCCTGATGGACAGGCCCGGTCCGACGATTCATGTCACCGTGCCGATAGCCCGCCATCCGGCGCGATGGACGGCGATACCCGGCGTGATCGTTCACCGGTCGCGATCTCTGGAGCGCGCGGTCCATCCTGCGATGTCGCCGCCCTGTACACGAGTGGAGGACACCGTCCTTGACCTCATCGAGGCGTCGGCCGCCTTCGAGGAGGCGTACGACTGGATCTGCCGCGCGATCGGCCGGCGGCGGACCACCGCGGCCAGGATTCGCGATGCAATGGCCGCCCGCCCCAGAATGCGCTGGCGAGCGGACCTCGAACTCGCACTTGGTGACGCCGAGGAAGTCCTTTCGGTGCTTGAACGCCGTTACGTGCGGGGCGTGGAGCGGCCGCATGACCTCCCGTCCGCGACACGGCAAGTTCGCGTGTGGCACGGCACCGGCAACCGGTACCTGGACAACCTTTATGACGAGTACCGGGCGTGCGTCGAGATCGACGGCGCCGCCGCGCACCCGGCGGACGAGCAGTGGCGGGACAAGGACCGTGACCGGTGGAACTCCGTGCACAGGAAGATCGACACGATCCGGATCGGCGTACTCGGCCTGCGGACCCGGGAGGCTCAGTGCGCGACGGCGGCCGAGGTAGCCGCCTGGCTGAACGGCCGCGGGCCCACGACCGGCCACCCGTGCGGCCGCGAGGGCTGTCCGGTGCCATGATTGAGGGTCAAATGCGGGAAACCGCTGCAGAGCACTGCGACTTGTCCAGCTTTGGCAGCATTTATTACCGGCGTTTGCCTGCCGGAATCATGATTGAGTGACGGAGGTGGCTATATGCGCCCCGCATGACCCTCAATCTTTTTTCGAGGATCTCGTCCTTGGCATATCGGGCGTAACAGGCGTAGCCTCCGCTCGTTCGCGAGCAGGTGCGGGTGGCCAAAGGAGCGGACGCGCCCCTCGTCAGTGGTGGCCGTAGCGGACAAAACCGGAAAAGGTGGTTGCGGTCCGCGTTTGGCTCAGGTTTGTGGCTTGGGTGGTCACGCGGGCTCAGCGGTGCGCCGGTTCCTGCCGTGGTGCAGGTGATCGACGGTGCGGTTCCCATCGTGGTGCAAATAGTCGCTGGTGCATCGGGTGGGTGGCTAGGTAGTCACCCGGGCTCGCCGACGCGCCAGTCCGCGTTGTGATGCGGTAGCCCCCGCTCAAGTTGTGGTGCAGCGTTAACAAGTCGAGGCCCTTTGAAGCCTTCACAGCAGACCGGGTGGGTTTGGGTTTTGCTTTTTGCTTTGGGGCGTGGAGGGAGAGCGGGGGGCTCGGGGATGTCAACCGCGCACGTTCGGGGCTCGCCTTTTGAGCCACGACTGTGCGCGGGGACATCCCCCGTCCCCGATCTCCGACCCACGGGTTGACAGAAACGTTCGAAGCCAGAGACTTGCCAGCTATTGGGCCGGCTTCGGAGGGGCGTCGATGCCGGC
>JAWWPV010001163.1:0-10048 GCA_033854775.1 Trebonia sp. | reverse complement strand
GCGCCCCGTGCCGAGCTCGGCGCGGACGTCGGCGGGCGTCCTGCGCAGCGCGCGGAACGGCCCGTGCTCCGGCGGGCGCAGGGCGGTGACTGGCCCCGCCAGGCGGAGCGACGACCCGCCGGGAACGGGGAACCGTTCGGTGATCTCGACGACGGCGAGCGGCGACCCTTCCTGATCCTGGAGAACCAGCCGGCTCGCGCCTTCTGGAACCGCCGTGTCCGGGACGGTGAGCGTGACGGGTACCGGCCACGGAGCGCCGTCGGCCAGCTCGCCGCGCTCGGCGACCGCCTCGAGGTCGTCAGCGCCTAGGTATCCCCGCAGCGGCGCGAACGCGCCGGAGGTGAGCAGCTCAAGCTCGCCGAGCTGCTCTTCGCCCGGAGTCCAGGCCGGCCAGCCGGCCAGCTCCGCGGGCAACTGATCGGTCACGCGTGGCTCCCCCTCGGACCCTTGGCCGCTCCGCGCGGCCCATGATCGTGAAGGATTTGCAGCCTATTAGCTGCAAATCCTTCACGAAAGGAAAATCCTCCGTGATCATAGCGCCGACGCGCGGCCGGTTGGCGCACCTTGCGCCCCGCGAGCACCGGAGGCCTCATGACCTCTTAACTCGTGCCATTGCAATCGGATGCGCGGTCACACGACGCGGGCGAAGCGGTCGAGCGGCTTGCGGATCACGTAGAGCAGCTCATCGTGGCTGTCGGCGAAGCGGCCGCCGCTCAGCCGGGCGATGGCCGCGCAGGTGATTCGCACTGACCACGCTAGCCAGGCCGGGCGCTCTGGACGGGTCAGCTCGCGGCCGCGCGCGGCGATGACAAGGCCGCGCATCTGGGCGTAGGAGGCGATGCCCTCATCGCTTACCCCCTTCTCGTAGACCGGGGCGAAGGGGCCGGGGATGCCGGGGCGGAACCGGGACCAGACGGCCTTGTGGATCATGCGGGGCAGCATCCGGTCGAGCAGGGCCGCCGCGCTGTACCGGTCCCCGGTCCGCACCAGGAGCAGCCCGCCCGGCTTGAGCGCGCTCGTCAGCCGGTCGAGGACGAGCTCGACGTGGCGGACGCGCTCGAGCAGCAGGGCGCAGTAGACCACGTCGTAGGCCCGCTGCGGGACGGGAACCGTGCGCAGGTCACCGGTGATCACGTCGTCGTACGCGGTCTGCGTGTCGCGCAGCACGCGCCGGGCGAGCGGCTGGTCGGCGTCGACGGCGGTGACCGAGATCTCGAAGCCGCCCTCGGCGAGCTCGCCGATGCCGAGCTCGCGCAGCGGAGCGAGGCAGCCCGCCTGGAGCACGCTGACCGGGCGGCCCACGCACTGCGCCACGTAATCGCGCACCGGCTCCGTGAAGAAGCGGCTCGCCGTCAGATGGTTGCCCGGCGACCCTCGTTCGGCAGTCGTCATGTACCGCATAGTAGTTCAGAGGCTACTCAGTGTATTGGATTTACTTAACGGCGCATCGCGATTCTTCGGCCCACCACCGCTAAGGACCCGGGGCGATCGCGGGCTCTGGCGACCCAGCGCCGCCGGCTAGTCGTAAACTTGATGGTGGAGTCGAACGCCTCAGCTTCGACTTGGGTTCGTACGGGGGATTCCTGATTCCTGTTTTCCTGGCCTGCCCGCATGAAGCGGGCGGGTGTCTCGCGGGCCGCCCGTAAACGCCTGACCACCACCGACATTGGGACAGCATGAGCCTCGCCGGACTACTGGCCGCCGTAGCCGAAGATCCCCAGCTCCGTACCGCACTCGACACCCAGCCCGACATGCTCGGGATCACCGGGGGCGGCGAGCGCGACCTTGTCGCGCCCGCAGCCCTGCGCCCGGTGGTGTCCGCCGCGCTTGCGACCGGCGTCGGGGGCGGTCCCGGCCGGTTCGTGCTCGCCGTGACCGCGACCGCGCGCGAGGCCGAGGACCTGACCGCGGCGCTGCGCGCGTTCCTGCCGCCGCCCTCGGTCGCCACGTTCCCCGGCTGGGAGACCCTGCCGCACGAGCGGCTGTCACCCCGCTCGGACACCGTCGGGCAGCGGATCGCCGTGCTGCGCCGCCTCGCGCACCCGGCCGCGGGAGATTCCCTGGGCGGGCCGCTGAAGGTCGTCGTCGCACCCATCCGCGCCGTGCTCCAGCCGATCGTGGCCGGGCTCGGCGACCTGGTGCCCGTCCGGCTCGCCGCGGGGGACGACGCCGACCCAGAGGACGTGATCACGCGGCTCGTCGACATCGGCTACGCCCGCGTTGAGATGGTGTCCAAGCGCGGCGAACTCGCGGTGCGCGGCGGGCTGCTCGACGTGTTCCCGCCGACCGAGGAGCACCCGCTGCGGGTCGAGTTCTTCGGCGACACCGTCGAGGAGATCCGCGTCTTCAAGGTCGCCGACCAGCGCTCGGCCGGGCAGGCCGAGCACGGCCTGTGGGCGCCGCCGTGTCGGGAACTGCTCCTCACCCCGTCGGTCCGCGCCCGGGCCAAGGAGCTCGCGGCCAAGCACCCTGGCGTTTCCGACATCCTCGGCAAGATCGCCGACGGGATCACCGTCGAGGGCATGGAGGCGTTCTCCTCGGTCCTCGCCGACCACATGGACCTGGTGCTCGACCACCTGCCGCTCGGCGGCGTCGTGCTCGCTTGCGACCCCGAGCGAATCAGGACGCGGGCGATCGAGCTGGTCTCGACCAGCCAGGAGTTCCTCGAGGCGTCCTGGGCGAGCGCCGCCGCCGGCGGCGAGGCGCCGGTCGACCTCGGCGGGTCGGCCTTCCAGCCGATCGAGCGGATCCGCGAGACGGCGGCCGAGCTCGGCATCGCCTGGTGGACTCTCGCGCCGTTCGGCGTCACCGACGACGCCGCCGCGGACGGGACCGAGCACGCCGGAGAGGAACTGGCCGGCGACAGTAAGCCGAATCCGTTCGGGATCACTATTAGTGCCGCACCCGCGACGGCCTATCGCGGCGAGACCGACCGGATGCTCGCGGACGTTCGCCAGTGGCTCGCCGAGGGCTGGCGGGTGGTGCTCGTCACCGAGGGCCACGGGCCCGCCAAGCGGCTCGCCGAGGTGCTGCGCGGCGAAGGGTTCGGCGCGCGCGTCGGCGACCTCGACACCGAGCCCGAGGGCGGCGTGCCCTACGTGGCCACCGGGGAGCTGCACCAGGGGTTCACCTGGCCGGCCGTGCGGCTCGCGGTGCTCACCGAGGCGGACTTCGCCGCGCGCGGTGCCGCCCGGCCGTCCTCGCGGGACGAGCGGCGGATGCCGTCCGCGCGGCGGCGCGGCGGGGTCGACCCGCTGCAGCTCAAGCCGGGCGACTACGTGGTGCACGAGCAGCACGGCGTCGGCCGGTTCGTCGAGATGACCTCGCGGACGGCCGCGGGGGCGACCCGCGACTACCTGGTGGTCGAATACGCGCCGGGCAAGCGCGGGCACCCGCCGGACCGGCTGTACGTGCCGACCGACCAGCTCGACGAGGTCACCAGGTACGTCGGCGGCGAGGCGCCGGCGCTGCACCGGCTCGGCGGCGCCGACTGGGCCAAGACCAAGGGCCGGGCGCGCAAGGCGGTCCGCGAGATCGCCGCGGAGCTGATCCGCCTGTACTCGGCGCGGATGGCGTCGCCCGGGTACGCGTTCGGGCCCGACACGCCGTGGCAGCGCGAGCTTGAGGACGCGTTCCCCTACGTGGAAACCCCCGACCAGCTCTCCGCCGTGGACGACGTCAAGCGCGACATGGAGAAGCCGGTGCCGATGGACCGGCTGATCTGCGGCGACGTCGGCTACGGCAAGACCGAGATCGCGGTGCGGGCCGCGTTCAAGGCGGTGCAGGACGGCAAGCAGGTCGCCGTGCTCGTGCCGACGACGATCCTCGCGCAGCAGCACTTCAACACGTTCTCCGAGCGGTACGCGCCGTTCCCCGTGGTCGTGAAGCCGATGTCCCGGTTCCAGAGCGGGTCCGAGGTGACGGAGACGCAGCGCGGGCTCTTTGACGGCTCCGTTGACATCGTCATCGGGACCCACCGGCTGCTGTCGCCGGAGACGCGCTTTAAGCAGCTCGGCCTCGTGATCATCGACGAGGAGCAGCGGTTCGGCGTCGAGCACAAGGAGTACCTCAAGCGGCTGCGCACCGAGGTCGACGTGCTCGCGATGTCCGCCACGCCGATCCCGCGCACGCTGGAGATGGGCGTCGCGGGGATCCGCGAGATGTCCACGATCCTGACCCCGCCGGAAGAACGGCACCCGGTGCTCACGTTCGTCGGTGCCTACGACGAGAAGCAGATCGGCGCCGCCATCCGGCGCGAGCTGCTCCGCGACGGCCAGGTGTTCTTCGTGCACAACCGGGTGCAGTCGATCAAGAAGGTGGCCGCTCAGCTCGGCGGGCTCGTGCCCGAGGCGCGGATCGCGGTCGCGCACGGGCAGATGAACGAGCACGAGCTCGAGCGGATCATGATCGGCTTCTGGGAGCGGGAGTTCGACGTCCTGGTCGCGACCACGATCGTGGAGTCCGGGCTCGACATCCCGAACGCGAACACGCTGATCGTGGACCGGGCGGACGCGGCGGGCCTTTCCCAGCTGCACCAGCTGCGCGGCCGGGTCGGGCGCAGCCGGGAGCGGGCGTACGCTTACTTCCTCTACCCGCAGGACAAGCCGCTGACCGAGACGGCGCACGAGCGGCTGGCGACCGTGGCGCAGCACACGGAGATCGGCGCCGGGATGTACGTGGCGCTGAAGGACCTGGAGATCCGCGGTGCGGGGAACCTGCTTGGCGGTGAACAGTCCGGGCACATCGCCGGGGTCGGGTTCGACCTGTACATCCGGATGATCGGCGAGGCGGTGCGCGAGCTAAAGGACGACGCGCCGCCTGAGCGGCCCGAGGTCCGGGTCGAGCTGCCGGTCAACGCCCACATTCCGCACGACTACATTCCGGGCGAGCGGCTGCGGCTCGCGGCCTACACGTCGATCGCCTCGATCGACTCCGAGGAAGACGTGGCTTCCGTCCGTGATGAGCTGCGAGACCGCTACGGCGACTTGCCGCTGCCGGTGGTGACGCTGCTCGACGTGGCGCGGCTGCGGTTCTCCGCGCGGCTGGCCGGGCTGACGGACATCACACTCCAGGGCTCGCACGTGCGGTTCGCCCCGGTTGTCCTGCCTGATTCGCGTGTGGTGCGAGTTCAGCGGCTATACCCCAAGACGCTGCTCAAGCCGGCGGTGCGTACCATGCTGGTACCAGTGCCGAAGTCCGGAGCCTCAAGCGGAGGCTTCGGCGGGGAGCCGCTGCGCGACACCGAGCTGCTCGCGTGGTGCGCGGAGGTCATCCGTTCGGTACTGTCCGAGTCGTAGTTTTTGTGCTGTCGTTTCGTTTGAATGCTGGAAGGGATCGTTTGTGTCTCGCAGGGCTCTGTTCACTAAGCGGCGCCGCCGGGTGGCCGCGCTCGGCGCCGCTGGCCTTGGCGCGTGCGCGGTGCTCGCCGCTTGCTCTCCGGTGCAGGTGGGCGCCGCGGCGACCGTCGGCAGCCAGCGGATCACTGTGTCCTCGCTGGACACCCAGGTGTCCAACTGGCAGACGGCCGTCAAGCCGTACGCCGGCAGCGTCCAGCTGACCACCGCCGAGGCGCCCGCCGCGGTGCTGTCCTGGCTGGTCAGGTTCGCCGTCATGGACCAGGTGGCCGCCTCCAACGGCATCTCCGTCACCTCAGCGCAGTCGGCGGCGGGGCTGTCCTCCCTCTCCGCCGTAGCCTCGCAGAACGGGTTCAGCGGCACGTCGCAGCTGCTCATCGCGAACGGCGTCCCCCCGCAGCTGTTCCCGCAGGTTGGCCAGTGGGACGCCCAGCAGACCGCCTACGCGCTGAAGGAGAACGGCGGCAAGGTGCCGTCCTCCACGGCGGAGCAGAACGCCTTCAGCACCGCGTTCACCAAGGCGCAGTGCACGGCCGCGAAGTCGCTTAGCATCAAGGTCAGCCCGCAGTTCGGCCGGCTGGACTACACGGACTTCTCGGTCGTCCCCGCGGCGAACACGCTGTCCCAGCCGGCGGGAACGCCGACGCTGGCGTCCACCCAGGGTCTCACCCCGGCGTGCTGACGGTCCTGCTGAGCAGCCCGCGGGTCGCTCCCGGGCTGCTTACCTGGCAGGCATGGGCCGCGCTGCGCGCGGCGGACCGCGTGCTCGCCGGGACGGGCGGGCACCCGCTCATCCCGGCGCTGACGGCCGCCGACGTGGTGCCAGTGGTGGCTGACTTGCCGTCCTCGGATGCCGCGTCGCTCGCCGCGTTCCTGTCTTCCGCCGCCACTGGTGCTTCGATCGTGTGGCTCGCGCCGCAGGGTTCGGGGTTGGACCCTGCGCTGCTTTCTCGTTTGTCAGTGTCTTATCAGGTGCTCCACGGGTCGCATGACCTGCCGGGCGCGCACCTGCTCGACCTCGTGGCGATCATGGACACGCTGCGGGTCTCCTGCCCGTGGGACCGGGAGCAGACCCATTCGTCGTTGTTGCGGTACCTGCTTGAAGAGGCGTACGAGGCGGCCGAGGCGATCGAGAGTTCCGATATGGGCGCGCTCCGCGAGGAAATCGGCGACGTCATGTTCCAGGCGTTCTTCCACGCCAGGATCGCGGCCGAGCGGCCTGCCGCTGACGGTGGCTTCACGATCGACGACGTGGCCGACACGCTGGCGGCGAAGCTGATTCGCCGGCACCCGCATGTGTTCGGGTCCGTCTCCGTGACGTCGGCGGCGGACGTCAACGCGAACTGGGAAGAGATCAAGAAGGCCGAGCGGGCCGCCAAGGCCGCGGCGGCTGGCTCGGCTTCCGGTGAGGTGGCGGCGCCGTCGGCGCTCGACGGCGTTCCCTTCGGCCAGCCCGCCCTGTCCCTGGCCGCGCAGTTGCAGCGGCGCGCCCAGCGGGCCGGGATCGGTCTTTCCGCCGTGCCTGCCGACGGTGCGGCGGGTGGTGCCGCGGATGCCACGGTTCCTTGGGACGGCGCGGGGACGGGCGCCGCGGAACTGACCGGCGAGCGCGCGGGCGATGCGCTCATGGCCCTGGTGGCCAAGGTACGGGAAGCCGGGCTCGACCCGGAACTTGAGCTGCGGGCGGCGGCTCGTCGATTCGCCGACTCGGTGCGTGAGCGCGAACGGTCGGTCGGCTCGGCCGCATCAGAATCAAGCACCCTTCCATGATCCAAAAGTTAGTTGCGGATTCCGTACTGTTTGATGGAAATTTGTGCCGATGTTGCGTGTGATGCAATTGCGGGAATCGTTGTCATTAGTCCGATATCGTTGTCATGGCAACTAATTCAGTCTTAGGTCTCGTTTTTCCAGGTCAGACAGCATATGGTGGCAACTCCAGACGTGGGGGCGTCGGGGTAAACCTGAAAACCGGTTGGACGGCTGCTCGACACGTATGTGAGAGCCAGACAACACGGGGAATCGGGCCAAAGGGGAGCGATGTTACGGCGGCGAGCCTGTACCGCCGCCGCGACATGCTTAAGGGGTGAGGTTAGGTGTGTCTGACGGTGCTATACGTGCAGAGGGTCAAGTCGACCGGAGATCCGGTCAGGAGAGAACATGGAACCGGCTTATGTCCGGCTAGTGATTAACCCCTGATTTAACCGCTGCGGTAGTCACTTCCGCGCGTTACCACGGTGCGCGCGCAATTGCGCCTGGAGTCTGCGCAATTGCGTCGAGAGGCGGTCGACGAACTGCCGCAGATTCAACGTGGTCCTCGGTTGCAGCTAGCCGGTTGGACTATGCCCGTCGCTTCGCGATGAGGCGAACAAATACGCAGAGCAGGTTAAGCGCGGGCCTTTGGTCAAAGATGGCTTGACCGGCCTGCGACAGGTCAACTGGCGATCAGACATGTCCTGGTCGAGTCCGTGCGGCTCGGCCTCAGTCGATTGTCGGCGCCCGACCTGCGGATCCTGCGGAAACCGTCGCTGCCCTCCTTCAGGGAGGCAGGGGCTTTCTTAGGGCGGGAGAAGGCAGTGGAACTAAATGAAGATACTCATCTGTGATCAGCAGCTGATGCTGGCGGAAGCGCTGGTGGCGGCGCTCGATGCGCTCGGATATGACGTGCTGGCGGTCACCACGACTATCAGTGATACTAGCAGTACTGTCGGTGACTGCGTGCCAGATGTCTGCCTGCTCGGCTTGCAGGCTGGCTCCCAACTGAATGGCCCCGACACCGTTCGGGCAATACTGCAGCGCTATCCCGGCACGAAGGTGCTGGTGTTGGCGGAGGCCACCACCCGCGAGACGCTGTCTCAGCTGATAAGAAGCGGCGTGGCGGGCGTCACCCATCAGGGCCAGAGCGTCGCCCAGATCGCTAAGACGCTGGATGCGATCGAGGCCGGCCAGAACGTGCTGGATCCAGGCCCGCTGCAGGTCCCGGCACGAGACACGAACAGGCTGGGTGAGCTGTCACCCCGGGAGAGGGAGATCCTCGCCCGGATCGCTGGCGGGCAGAGCACCAGGCAGATGTCGTGCGCGATGAACATCACGGTCGATACTGTCCGCACGTACGTAAAGAACGTGCTGGCGAAACTCGGGGCACACAGCCGGCTGCAGCTCGCCGCCCTCGCGAGTCGAGACGGCTTGCTCATCGATCAGGCGATGACTGCGGATGCCTTCCCTCGCGGATAAGCCGGTCATCCGGTGATTCAGTCCGCACGACCGCTGTCGCCGATGATTCGCGTGCTCATCGTTGACCAGCATCTCGCATTCCGTGACGCCTTGGCGACCCGGCTGCAGACTGAGCCAGACCTGGCGGTACTAGCGAAAGCTCATTCCGCCGAGTTCGCCTCTAGCGTGCTGGTCGGGCGATCAGCCGATGTCATCCTGCTGGATGCCGACCTGCCGGATCACTCGGCCATCGCCTTCTGCTCGGAGATGATGCAGCGTCAGGACCCGCCGCGCATCGTCATGCTCAGCGTGGCTTCCGAGCCCGAGCGAATCGTGGCCGCGGTGCACGCCGGAGCGGCAGCATGGGCAAGGAAAGACGAGTCGATCGACCATCTTCTTAGCGTCATCCGCGGCGTTGTCCGCGGCGAGACCTGGCTGCCTCCCAGTGAGCTGGGCGTAGTGCTGCACCTCCTGATCGAGGATCAAGACCACCGCCGCGACGGCGATGACCTGCTCGCGGCGCTCACACCACGTGAGCGGGAGGTCTTGTTTCTCTTGGTCGAGGGCGCTGGCCGGAATGAGGTCGCGAAGCAGTTGCGGTTGTCCGCGAACACGGTCCGCACCCACCTGCAGAGCCTCATGTCGAAGTTCGGCGTCCACTCCACGCTCGAGGTGGTGGCGCTCGCGCGACCCAGGATTGACACTTAATCCTCCAATTGCCGTCACACCCTAATCTGACGTAGTTCCGCCCGCTCATGCGGGGGTGCCGTTCCATCCGGCAATAGGCGAGGCTGCCAACAGTAAGGAAAGCTCCGAAGGGATCGAGGTCGCGGGATCGCGGCAGCCGGGGGTGGGAAGTGCGGGGGCGAGCGGAGGGAATCCGGATCGGCGTCGTTGGGGTGGGGTACTGGGGTTCGAGGCACGTCCGGGTGCTTCGTTCCACAACCGGGGTAGCCACCGTCATCGGCGTCGACCAGCGGTTTGCTGAGATAGGTGACGGCCGTCGGGAGCCTGAGCACGGCGTCACCGCATACGCGGACATCGAGGATGCCCTGCCGCATGTTGATGCGCTCGTCATCGCCACGCCGCCGACCAGCCATGCGCCTCTTGCGCTGAAGGCGATCGCGGCAGGCAAGCACGTCCTAATCGAAAAGCCCATGGCGACCACCACAGCCGAGGCACGGATGCTCGTCGATGCCGCGGCAGCCGCTGGCGTGGTACTCATGCCCGGCCATACTTTCGAGCACAACGCGGCCGTACACAAGTTGCGTGACCTCGTGCGCGTAGGTCACCTGGGAAGGCTCTTCTACCTTGACTGCGCCCGCCTGAATCTCGGTCTCTATCAGCCGGACGTGAATGTCATTTTCGATTTGGCGCCGCACGACATATCGATATCGAATTTCGTGCTCGGTTCACGGCCGACAACCGTCACAGTCTGGGCATCACGCCATGTCCATCCGGAACACGAAGACGTCGCTTACATG
>JAWWPV010001162.1:0-5768 GCA_033854775.1 Trebonia sp. | reverse complement strand
TCCTGGGCGTTGACGACTTCGCGCTGCGCAAGGGGCACGTGTACGGCACCGTGCTGATCGACATGGTCACCGGGAAGGTCGCTGACCTGCTGCCGGACCGGGAAGCCGCCACCCTTAAGGGATGGCTGGAGGATCATCCCGGGGCGGCGGTGATCTGCCGGGACCGGGCCGGCGCCTACGCCGACGGCGCCCGCGAGGGCGCCCCGGGCGCGGTCCAGGTCGCCGACCGCTGGCACCTGTGGCACAACCTGTGCGAGCGGGCCTACGAGTCCGCCGCCGCGCACCGGGCCAGCTGCCTGGCCACCGCCCCGGACACCCCCGAAGGCCAGGACCAGCGGGAACAGCAGGCCCCGGCCCCCGGCCCCGGGGAGCCCCCCGCCCCGGCCGGGGCGGAACCGGGCCCGGCCGGGGAGGAACCGGGCCTGCCCGGGCGCACCCGCCGCCGGCATGCCGAGGTCCACCAGCTCCTGGCCGCCGGGCACGGCAAGGCCGCCGTCGCCCGGATCCTGGGCCTGTCCAGGCCGACCGTCGCCAGGTACGCGAGCGCCGCAACGCCCGGCGAGATCACCCCCGCCGCCCGCGACTCCGTCCTCGACCCCTGCAAGCCCTACCTCATCCGGCGGTGGAACGAGGGCGCCCGCGACGCCACCGCCCTGCACGCCGAGATCACCGCCCAGGGATACACAGGGTCTTACCAGCAGGCCTGGCGGTTCACCCGGCCCTTCCGCGACCTGCCCGGCCCGGTGCCCCAGCCCGCGCCCGCCATCCCCTCGGCACGGAAGATCACCGGCTGGCTCACCACCCGCCCCGGCACCCTCACCGGGGAAGACGCCGCCGCCCTCGCCGCCGTCACCGCCGCCTGCCCCCACCTCACAGAACTCCGCGACCGCATCCGCGGCTTCGCCGAGATGATGGACGCCCTCACCGGCTACAAGGACCTCGACGACTGGCTCGCCGCCGCCGACGCCAGCGGCCTGCCGCCGCTCCAGTCCTTCGCCCGCGGCATCCGCAAGGACCACGACGCCGTCCTCAGCGGCCTGACCCTCCCCTGGAGCAGCGGCAAAGTCGAAGGCACCGTCAACAAGATCAAGATGCTCAAGCGCCAGACCTACGGCCGCGCCGGCTTCGCCCTCCTCCGCCACCGCGTCCTACTCGCCTGACCAGCAAAAGTAACCATCACGAGATTTGGGCCAGAGCCTGGAAACTTTGCGCTACCTGGAAATAAAGCACGCGTAGCACGTGCGGAAGTTCCACCTAACGCGGAGTTTCCACGCTACGGCCACGGGTGCACCGCGGTGCACCCGGCGAACCGGGCAAGTGGGACGGGATAGGGTCACTTCCGGTATTCGGTCGCCCTGTACCGAGACAAGAATCTGGCGCACAGAAACGCCGCTGGCGCCGAGGAACGGGGAGACGCCTGAGTGGCGGTTCAAGGTCCTCCTGCGCTAGGCAGTGGAACGGAGGGTGGTCGGCGGAGTAAGACGCGGCGCGATGCTGTTGGCGCAACAGGAAGAGGAGGTCTCATCGTGTCTCGGGTGTTCATTACCGGATCTAGCGAGGGCCTTGGCCTGGCCGCGGCGACGCTGCTCCTCAGCCAGGGCCACGAGGCGGTCGGGCACGCGCGTAACGTCAGCCGGGCCGCCGACCTGCGGCAGGCGGCGCCCGACATGGCCGATGTCGTTGTCGGTGACCTCAGTAGCGCGGCCGAGACCAGGTCGGTCGCCGATCAGGTCAACGCGCTCGGTCGCTTCGACGCGGTCATCCACAACGCCGGCGTCGGCTACCGCGAGCGGGCCAAGAACGCCACGGTTGACGGGCACGAGCATGTGCTGGCCGTTAACGTGCTCGCGCCGTACCTGCTCACGGCGCTCATCGAGCGCCCCGGCCGGCTCGTGTACCTGAGCAGCGGCATGCATCGCGGCGGGACACCGAGCGTAGATGACCTCGACTGGAACCGGCGGCGCTGGAACGGCTCGCAGGCGTACTCCGACAGCAAGCTGTTCGACACCGTGATGGCGTTCGCGATCGCCAGGCGCTGGCCGGACGTGCTCAGCAACGCGGTTGAACCAGGCTGGGTGGCTACCAAGATGGGCGGTCCAGGCGCCCCCGACGATCTGTCGCTCGCGCCGGTGACCCAGGCGTGGCTCGCCGTCAGCGACGACCCGGCGGCGACCGTCAGCGGCCAGCTCTTCTATCACCAGCGGCCGCGCGAGGTGCACCCGGCGGCGCGCTCGCACCAGTTCCAGGACGAGCTGACGGCGGCGCTGGCCCACCTGACCGGCGTGAAACTGCCGGCCTGACCCGTCGCAGCCCGCGCCGGACGGCCCCTTTGCGCAGCACGCGCCGGACGGCGAGCCGCCTTCGCGGCGATGAGTTCTATAGTGGCGAGGCGTCTACCAGATGATCCTGCCGCCAAGCCAGAGCGAGGTGCCGCCTCATGTCAGACGCGTCCGCAGCCGGTTACGTGCTGGTGCCAGGTGCTGGCGGCAGCGGCTGGTACTGGCACCTGGTGGTCGGCGAGCTGCTCCGCCGCGGCCACCGGGCGGTAGCGGTTGACCTGCCGGGTGCCGACCCCGAGGCGGGCCTTCCCGAGTATCGCGACCTGATCGTCGAAGCGGCCCGTGCTCTCGGGCCGCCCGTGATCCTGGTCGCGCAGTCGCTCGGCGGCTTCAGCGCGCCGCTGGCGTGCGAGCACGTTCCCGTCGCAGGGCTGGTGCTGGTTAACGCCATGATTCCCCGTCCCGGCGAGACGGCGGGAGAGTGGTGGGGCAACGTGGGCTGGCAGGTGGCGGCGCAGGCAATGGCCAGCCGCGACGGCCGGCCGGAGGTAGACGTGAGCGATCTTGCGACGCTGTTCTTCCACGACCTGCCCGGTCCGGTCATCGAGGTGATGCGCGCAGATCCCGGCGCAGCGGCGGAAGGGCCGACGGTCTTCTCCCAGCCGTGGCCGCTGTCGGCCTGGCCGGAGGTACCCACCCGGGTCCTGTCCGGCCGGGACGACCGGTTCTTCCCGCTCCCGCTGCAACAGCGAGTCGCCAGGGACCGCCTCGGCATCGAGGCCGAGGAAGTCCCTGGCGGTCACCTGGGCGCGCTGAGCTGTCCCGCCGCGCTCGCCGACAGGATCCTCCGCGGCCGCTAGCCGGGGGACGGGACGGGCAACCGAAACTCATCGCCCGCACCGGGAACAAGCCGCCGCGGGACGTGGTTGCATGCTCTGCAATGATGCTTAGAGTGCAACTTCGGACAGACTGCAAGGTTTCGGTGAGCGCATCATGACTGTCACTAGCACGACGCCCGCGACGGAGCCGCCTGTTTCGCTGCGCGAGCGCAAGAAGCTGGCCACCCGCCGGCTGCTGCGCCGGGCGGCGCTTGACCTGGTCTCCGAGCGTGGCCTGACGAACGTCACCGTAGAGGACATCGCCGAGGCGGCGGAGGTGTCGCCGCGCACGTTCTTCAACTACTTCCCGTCCAAGGAGGCCGCGCTCTTCGGCGGTGACCCAGACCGGGCAGCCGAGTTGCGCGAGGGTGTCGCGAGCGGCGCACCGGGGAAGTCGGCGCTCGACGCGCTGCGGGTGGTGCTCGCGCAGGACTCTGAGGCGATGGCCGATGAACTGCGGTCGCTGGGCGGCGACCCGGCGGACTGGCTGCGCCGGATGAAAATGGCCCGCACCGACCCGCACGTCCGTGCGGCGAGTGCGGCGCAGATGGCGATGATCGAGCGGGCCATCGCCGAGGGACTGGCGGCACGCCTCGGTGCCGACCAGGAGACCGACCCCTATCCGGGGGTGCTGGCCGCCGCCGCGGTCGGCGTGGTCCGCGCGTGCCTGACGTTCTGGGCAGGCAACGGCGGCGCGGTATCGCTCGGCCAGCTCATTGACCAGGCCTTTGAGGCGCTCGCGAACGGGCTGCCAGAGAACACCGACTTGCGCCGACCCGCGGCGAACCTGACAGCAGACTGGAAGGACAGCAACTGATGGCAACAGCCACTCCCGCGCCGGCCGGGGGCCCCCAGGCGGGCGTCGACGACGGGGCCATCCCCGGGCTCGGCCGCCGCCGCATCCTGCTTATCATCGGCGCGCTCATGTGCGGCATGATGCTCGCCGCGCTCGACCAGACGATCGTCTCCACGGCGTTGCCGACGATCGTCGGCGACCTCAAGGGCGGCTCGCACATCGCCTGGGTCGTCACCGCGTACCTGCTGGCCACGACGGTGTCCACCCCGCTGTGGGGCAAGCTGGGCGACATGTACGGCCGGAAGATCTTCTTCCAGGCGGCGATCGTCATCTTCCTGGTCGGCTCGGTGCTGTCCGGCCTGAGCACCTCGATGTTCGAGCTCATCGCGTTCCGGGCGGTGCAGGGCCTCGGCTCCGGCGGCCTGATGGTCGGCGCGCAGTCGATCGTCGGCGACGTCGTCTCCCCCCGCGAGCGGGGCAAGTACCAGGGGCTCTTCGGTGCCACGTTCGGCCTCGCCAGCGTGGTCGGCCCGCTGCTCGGCGGTGTCTTCGTGGACGACCTGAGCTGGCGCTGGATCTTCTACATCAACGTTCCGATCGGCGCGATCGCGCTGATCGTGGTGGCTCTCCAGGTCCCGGGCACGCTGCGCCGGGTGCACCACAAGATCGACTACCTGGGCACCCTGCTGCTGTCGGCCGCGGCCACCTCGCTGATCCTGCTGACCAGCCTGGGCGGCACCACCTACGCGTGGAACTCGGCGCCCATCTGGATCCTCGGTGTCCTCGGGGTGCTGCTGATCGTCGCGTTCGTCTTCGCCGAGCACTATGCCGCCGAGCCGATCTTGCCGCTGCACCTGTTCAAGACGCGCGTCTTCTCGGTCACCAGCGTGGTGGGCTTCATCGTCGGCTTCGCGATGTTCGGCGCGATCACCTACCTGCCCGCGTTCTTCCAGGTGGTCCGGGGCATCTCGCCGACCATCTCCGGGGTCTACCTGCTGCCGCTGATGGCCGGGCTGCTGATCGTCTCAATCGGCTCCGGCCAGCTCATCTCGCGGACCGGGAGGTACCGCATCTTCCCGATCGCGGGCACGGCGCTGATAACCATCGGACTCTTCCTGCTGCACCTCATGTCTCCGTCGTCGCCGACCTACGCCGACGCGCTGTACATGCTGGTGCTCGGCATGGGCCTCGGCGGTGTCATGCAGGTGCTGGTGATCATCGTGCAGAACGGCGTCCCGCACAGCGAGCTTGGCGTCGCCACCTCGGGCGCCACGTTCTTCCGTTCGATCGGCGGCTCGTTCGGCACCGCGATCTTCGGCGCGATCTTCTCCAACGTGCTGATCAGCAACCTGTCCAACCACCTGCACGGGCTGAGCCTGCCGGCCGGCTTCACCTCGTCCGACGTGACCCCGGCGGCGCTTGACCACCTGTCGGCCACGGTGCGCGCGGGCTTCGTCTCCGGCTACGCCGAGTCGATCCAGACGGTGTTCCTCATCGCGGTGCCGATCGCCCTGCTGGCGTTCCTCGCCTCGTGGCTGATCCCGCAGGTGGAGCTGAGGAGCTGGGCGTCGGCCGCGTCCGCCGCGCCGACGGCGGAGGCGAACGCCGCGGCCGTGGACGCCGCCTCCAGCCTGGACGACATCCAGGCCGCGCACGGCGCTAGTGGTACGGCGGCGCCGTCAGAGTCCCTCGATCCGCAGGACGCCGGCCGGAGTGACGGTCGCTGGGGAACCGACGCGGGCTAACCAGAAGCCCGCGGCCCGTTCCGCACGACGAGCACAGCCTGCGCTGAGCTGACGCAGAAACTACGCCCCC
>JAWWPV010001161.1:0-4727 GCA_033854775.1 Trebonia sp. | reverse complement strand
CACTGACCCGGGTGCCCCGGCGCGCAGGCAGGCCCGGCAGCGGCGCCGCCGCGGCGACGAGGGTTCCTGAGCTGCGGGTTCCCGGACCCGAAGGGGGCAGGCCGGATGGGTGCCGCCGCTGTGCGTTCCCCGTGCCGCCCGGAATCCGGCCCCACGCTCCGCAGCCCATTTTGTCCCGATCGTTACCGAGAGCCAGCCCCGCAGCTCTTGACCGCAGTATGCTAATGATGATTATGATTAGATCGAATCTATGATCAACATATCGCTCAATGGGGAGGATTCATGCCCACAGTGCGTAGCAGGCGCAGACCGCTAACGCGCCGGCTGGCGGCGCCGACGGTCGGCTTGGCGGTGGCGGTACTCGTCGCCGCCTGCGGGTCGAGTGGTTCATCGTCCGGCAGCTCGGCGTCGGGTGCCAGTGCCAGTTCCGGATCGGGCAGCGGGCTGTCTGCCGCCGACAAGGCCGGCCTGGCCAAGGCCGAGGCCTTTCTGGCCAACGCCGAGAAGCGGCCCACGCAGATCACGGTCACCGGGAAGACCAGCAAGCCCATCCCCAAGAACGAGACCATCGACTGGATCAGCTGCGGCGCCACCCCCGAGTGCACGCAGGAGGCCACCATCATCACGGAGGCCGACTCCGTACTGGGCTGGAAGACCGTCGTCCTCAACAACAACGGCACGCCGGCCGACGAGAAGGCCGACTTCGACCAGGTCGTCCGGACCAAGCCCGCAGCGGTGCTCTACTCGGCGATCCCGGCCTCGACCTTCGCCTCCGAGGTCCCGGCGATGAAGGCGAACGGCACGTTCATCGCCGCCACCAGCATCACCGACCCGGTCGGCTCCACGACCGGAGTCGACTACGCGATCAGTACGGTGGCCCAGGTTCCCCCGGTTGCTGACGCGCAGGCGGCCCTGGCGGCGGACGGGTCAGGGGACACTGGATCGGTGCTGGTGGTGAACATCCCGGACTTCCAGATCCTGAACATCAGCGTGGCCGACTTCAAGCAAGCAATGTCGCAGTACTGCCCGACGTGCTCGGTGTCCCAGCTGAACGTCGCGCTGGCCAACATCGGGACGGCCCCCGCCACCGTGGCCTCTTACCTGCGGTCGCACCCGGGGATCAAGTGGGTCGTGGCGGAGACCGACGCGCTCACCGTCGGCCTGCAGGCCGCCATCAAGTCGGCCGGCGTCTCGGGTGTCAGCATCATCGGCCAGGGAGCCACCCCGACCAACCTGCAGTACCTGCACTCGAACGACCAGTACGCCGATGTCGCGTTCGACTACTACGAGGAGCTGTACGCGATGGTCAACTCCGTCGTGCAGCACGTGACCGGGCAGACGGTGCAGGCTTCCACCGCGCCGCCGATGTGGGTGCTCACTCAGCAGAACGCGCCGACAACGTCCGCCGCCATCTTCCCGGTGGTGCCGAACTACAAGCAGGAGTACGAGACCCTGTGGGGCCTGAGCAGCTGACGGGCGGGACGCGCTGACCGCTCAGTGTGACGGCTGGGGCACCCGGGGCTACCGCCCCGGGTGCCCTGCTGCGTCTCGGAGAGGATCTCATGATCAAGGTCGTGCTGCTCGTCCACGTAAGCCAGGCACCTCGCGGGAGGAGTTCCGTGCGAGACCGCGCCCGCTCACCTCTCGCCGGCGCCGTCGCCGGAACAAGACGTCCCCGCGGGCCGGAGCGGCCGGGCCGGTTAAGAGCGCCAGATGACGGCGGCGTCCAGTACCTCTATCCCGCCCGACGTGACCCGCAGGGGGTTGACCTCGAAGGCAGCCAGCTCGCGGCCCAGGCTCAGGCTGGCGTCGGCCAGCCGGACGACCGTGTGCACCAGCGCGGCCAGGTCCACCGGCGCCGTGCCGCGCGCGCCGAGCAGCAGCGGCGCCGCGCGCAGCGACCGGAACGCCGACTCGATGTCCTGCGGACTGCACGGCAGGGCGATCCGGCGGACGTCGCCCAGCGCCTCGGCCCACAGGCCGCCCATGCCCAGGGCCATCACCTGGCCCCACGCCGGGTCGTTGACGAACCCGACGAACAGGTCGTAGCCGTCGGCCCGCAGGGGGGAGACGAGGATGCCGCGAAGGCGGGCATCAGGTGCCTTCGCCGCCACGTCGCGCAGCATCCGCTCGGCCGTCGTCAGCGCCTCCCGGTAGCCGGTGATGCCCAGCGCCACGCCTCCCACGTCGGACTTGTGCACGATGTCGGGGGAGATGATCTTCATCGCGGCCGGGACGCCGAGCCGCTCGACCGCGGCCGCGGCGCGTTCCGGCGTGGGCTCGGCGCTCCCCGGGACAACGGGAATCCCGCGCGAGGCGAGGAACTCACGGCAGGTGTCCTCCGCCCAGACGCCCGTCGCGGCGGCGGGCAGCACGGCGGCCTGCGGCGGCTGGGGGAGGCCCGCGGCAGGCTGACGGGCCGACCATTCGGCGATGCGCGCCACCGCGGCGAGTGCGCGGTCCATTCCGCCGAACACGCTGGGCACGTTGAGCTCGTGACGGACCCGCCTGACCTCGCGGGTGATCGTGTGAATGGTGGTGTTGGCGAAGATGACGGGGCTGGGGGCCCGGGCCGCTACGCGGGACATCGCGGCGATGCTTTCCATTCCCCAGTCTGAGTCGGGCGCGTGATGCTCGATCTCGCCGACGGCGACGGTGACGTCCACCCCCGGATCCGCGGCCACGGTCTGCAGGGCCGCGGCGAACAGCGCGGAGTCCGCGACCGCGGCCCCGGTGATGTCGAGCGGGTTCTGCGGTGTCGCGTAGTCCGGGAGCATCCGGCGGAGTTCGGCGAGCGTGGCCGCGGTGAAGTCCGGATAGCGGAGCCCGAAATCCTCGGCGCGGTCGGCGGCCACATCGGCCGCCCCGCCCGAGATCGTGACCACCGCCAGGTTCCGGCCGCGGACCGGGCCGCTCCGCACGAATGCGTCCGCGGTGGTGAGCAGGTCTTCCATGGTGTCTACGCGGATGACGCCCGAGGCGGCGAACACGGCCGCGATGACGCCGTCGTCGCCGACCATCGCCCCCGTGTGCGCCATCGCGGCCCGGGCGCCGGCCTCGCTCCGGCCGATCTTGAGCACGATGACCGGCTTGCCGGCTTGATGGGCGCGTAGGCAGGCGGCGCGGAAGGCGGCGGGATCCGCGACCGATTCGAGGAAGACCGCGATGGCCTTAGTGGCGTCGTCGTCGGCCAGGTAGCCGATCACGTCGGCGACGGTGACGCTAATCTCGTTGCCGGTGCTGGCCAGCAGGCTGAGGCCCACGTCGAACGAGCGGGCCATGTTCATCATCTGGACCGCCATGTTGCCGCTCTGCGACACCACCCCGACCGAGCCGTCGGACAGCGGCTCGCCCGGCTGCATGGGCATGAGCGCGATTCGCTGGCCCGGGTTGACGAAACCCAGCGTGTTCGGGCCCAGCAGGGCCATCCCGTGCGCCTTGACCGCCTCGGCGACGCGCAGTTGCTCGCGCAGGCCGTCGGCGCCCGTCTCGGCGAACCCGGCGCTCAAGATGATGGCCGCGGGCACGCCGAGGCGGCCGGCCTCGGTCACCGCGTCCAGCGCGGCGTGCGCCGGGGCCATGATGTAGACGAGGTCGGGGACCGTGCCGACGTCCGCCAGCGACCGGTGCAAGGGGGAGCCGTGGGCGGTGCCGCCCCGGGGATTGACATAGTAAACGGCGCCGGGGTAGCCGATGATGTCAAGCGAATCGTGGATGCGCCTGGACCAGTTTGACCTGTCGCTGGCGCCGACGATCGCCACCGACCGCGGGCTGAACAGCCGGGTCAGGAGGTCCCGGGACAGGCCCCGGGGTGCGCTGTCGGTGCTCCTGGTATCCGGCACAGGGCTTTCCGGGGCTGTGTTTCCCGGGGCTGTGTTTCCCGAGACTGGGCTGACCTGAGTCACGCGGAGCCGCTCCTTACCTTGGTTGCCCGCTGGCTGGCTCAGTTCGCGAGAACCAGCAGGGAGCCGTCGGACATGTCCCCGTAGCCGGTGACCAGCCCCAGGGAAGCACCCTGGACCTGGGCCGGCCCGGCGCTGCCGCGCAACTGCCGCACGGCCTCGGTGACGTGGTTCATCCCGGCGATGTGCGCTTGGGCGAGTAGTCCGCCGTGCGTGTTCACCGGGACCTTGCTGCCTGGCCCGATCCCCGGGCCGAGCACGTACTGCGAGCCTTCGCCGCGGCCGCAGAAGCCGAGTTCCTCTAGCTGGCGCAGCACGACGAAGGTGAAGCAGTCGTAGACCTGGGCGAAATCGAAGTCGCCGGGCGACAGTCCCAGCTCGCCGAGTACGCGGGGGGCGACCTTCTGCAGGCCGATTTCCACCAGGTCGGGCCGGCTCACTAGGTCATCCGGGACGTCTGCGTGTCCCTCGCCGCCGCCCAGGATGAGGACCTCCCGCTGACCGGAGCCGTCGGCGGCGGACGCCGCCGTGACCAGCACCGCGGCGGCGCCGTCCGATTCCAGGCAGATGTCGTACAGCCGGAACGGCCGGACGATGAACGGCGCCGCGTCGTACTCCTGCGCGGTGAGCGGCCGGCCCGCGAAGTAGGCCTTGGGGTTGCGGCTCGCGTGCGCCCGGGCGGCCAGCGCGACCGCCCGCAGCCCGGCCGGGTCTGCCCCGGTCTCGTACAGCCACCGGTTCGCCTGCAGGCTGTACCACTGCATCGGGACGGCGAGCCCGTACGGCTGCTCCAGGTGGGTCCGCAGCGGCTGACCAGGCCAGGTG
>JAWWPV010001160.1:0-4800 GCA_033854775.1 Trebonia sp. | reverse complement strand
GTGCCCGCCATAGTGCGGAGCTTGGTCCACTCCGCGTGCAGGGCGTAGCTCACGCGTCCCTCCGCCGCAGCAGGTAAGCGGCCAGGGCCAGCGCGGCCGCCGTCCAGGCGGCGAGCACCGCCAGGCCGGCCCACGGGGCGAGCGGGAAGTAGCCGGAGAAGGGCGCGTAAGTCATCGTGACCTGGTGGTACGCCGGGTACACCTGCTGCAGGGCGAAGCCGGCGGCCGGCATGATCCGCAGCAGCCAGTCCCCCGCGCTCAGTGGCAGCACCGAGGCTTCCGCGAAGAAGTACGGGAGCACGATCACGACGATGACGATCGCGACCGTGGCCGCGCTGCGGCGCACGATGGTCCCGATGGCCAGGGCGAGCACCGAGGCGAACGCGGCGAGGATCGCCGTGCCCACGATCACCCTGGCCTCGGTCGCCCCCGAGATCGGGAAGGCGTAGTAGCCCCTGGCGCGGGTGATCGCCTCGCCCGCTAGCACCGCTATCCCGGCGCCGATCAGCCCGGCGACGAAGCCGACTGCGGCGACCACGACCGACTTGGCCGCGAGGACGCGGCCCCTGGACGGTACGGCCGCGAAGGTCAGCCGGATCAGCCCGCGCCGGTACTCGGCGGTGACGAACAGGGCGGCGACCACGACGAGCGCGAGCAGGCCGGCGAACGTGCCGACGAGGTAGTCGCTGATCGTGGCGGCGGAGTCCGCCGGGCCGCCGTGCCCGGCGGGGATCGGCGCGATGTCGCCCTGGCCGGTCAGGGTGTACTGGCCGCCCGACTCGTGGTACCCGCCGACCCCCGGTATCTCCGGCGAGCCGACGTACTGCCCGGCCCACGGGCCGGCCGTCCAGCCGTCTGACGTGGCGAGGCGGTCGAAGACCGCGGTGGCCTGGGTGGGGCCGCCCCCGCTGCTGCTGGTGCCGCCGCCGAAGTTCTGTGACACCGACTCGTAGTCGGGGGAGGTGGTGAACAATCCGACCTGCGCAGTCGACGGGAGCCCGGCCAGCGTCACCGTGCCGACCCGCGACCAGTTCGTGCCGTCGGCCGAGTCGTAGCCGGTGATCACGTCGCCCGACCTGGTCAGCCGCAGCCAGCGCGGGTTCGCGGGACCAACGGTGCCGGACATCCCGGCCGTGTCGCCGGTGTAGTTCCACTGGAGGCGCACGCCGTGGTCGGCGGCGACCATGATCGCCGCGTACGCGGAGCCCTGGGTGAGGTTCTCCTTGATGATGAGGCCGGCCTTGGCCCAGGCCTCAACGCCGGGGACGTTGTCGGATTGCCCACCACTGTTAGCCGACGGGAGGAGCCCGGTCAGCGAGCTCAGCCGGATGGTAATGCTGCCGTCGCCGGCGAGCGGCTGGCGGACGAAGTAGAAGCCGTCCGACACCGGCTCGCCGCCGGGGCCGAGAGTGAAGGACAGCCCGTGCGTGCAACTGCCGCTACCCTGCTGGCCCTGGGCGCCGACCCCCTGGCAGGAGCTCTGGCCGCCGCCCGAGGCGAGCAGCCCGACGCCGGCCATCACCAGGACGCCGACGAGCGCGCCGATGATCCAGCCGCGCACCGTGCGGAACTTGGTCAGCTCCGCGCGCAGCGCCTGCGCGAAGCCGTCGCGGCCCGGCGCGGCCGGCGAACGGTAGGGGGCGATCATTGTCATGACGACGCCCCCGCCCTGTCCGCGTTCTGGCCGGCCCCGTGATCCTGGCTAGCACTGTGGAACTCCACCGCGTCCCTGGTCAGTTCCATGTAGGCCTCTTCCAGGGTCGCGCGGTGGGCGCTCACCTCGGCGAACGGGACATGGTGGGCGGTGAGAGTCGCCACCACTCGTTCGGAGGACAGTCCCGCGATCGTCAGCACGTCCTGCGCGGTCGCGGCGACCTCAGCCCCCGCATTGGCGAGGATCCGCATCGCGTCGGCACGGGCGGGGGTGCGCAGCCGCACCCGGTCGCCCGAGGCGGCCGCGATGAGCGCGGCGACGCTGGTGTCGGCGATGACCTTGCCCCGGCCGGCGACGACGAGGTGGTCGGCGGTGTCCTGCAGCTCGCTCATCAGGTGGCTGGAGACGAGGACGGCGCGGCCTTCCATGGCGAGGCCCCGCAGGAACGTCCGCATCCAGGCGATGCCCTCGGGGTCCATGCCGTTAAACGGCTCGTCCATCATCAGCACCGGCGGATCGCCGAGCAGCGCGGCGGCGATGCCGAGGCGCTGGCGCATTCCCAGGGAGTAGCCCCCGGCCTTCCGCTGGCGCACGTCGGTGAGGCCGGTCAGGGTGAGTACCTCATCGACGCGCTTGGCGGACAGGCCCTGAGAGTAGGCCAACCAGAGGAGGTGGTTGCGCGCGCTCCTGCTTGGCTGGAGGGCGGCCGCGTCGAGCAGCGCGCCAAGGTGGCTGAGCGGGTGCTTCAGCTGCTTGTAGCGCTTGCCGCCGACCAGCGCGGTGCCCTCTTCCGGTGCGTCGAGGCCGAGGATGACGCGCATCGTGGTCGACTTGCCCGCGCCGTTCGGTCCGACGAAGCCGGTCACCTGGCCGGGGGCCACGCTGAACGTCATGCCGTCGAGCGCCTGCGCCTGGCCGAACCGCTTGCGGAGCCCGGTCACTTCGATCGTTGCTTCCATGGTTGGCAACGCTAGGGTCCTGCGGTGGTCGCGGTCGTCACGTCGCAGAGCGGTCTTCGCCGGTACCGCTCGCGTAGTACCGGACGGGTGCGTAGTCCCCCTTGGGAGCTACCGGTGATTTACTCACCAGGGAGGACGCTAATGCGGCGGGAACGCGGTGACAATGAGTGGCATGGGAGAACGCTGGCTGACCCGGCTCATCGGCACGCCGCGAGCGGCCAGGATCGCCGGCGCGCTGCTCGCGCTGGCCGCGTTCTGCCAGGCGATCGGCCAGGCGGTGTCGCTTGGCTTCGCGAACAGCGGCAAGGTGGGGAATCCGGAGAAGATCGCCTTCTTGTATGCCGTCGCGCTGTGCGTGCTCGCCCTGCTGTCGACGCTGCCGCTGCTGCTGTTGCGGCCGGCGGGGGCGGCGGTCGTCACGGCGCTCGCCAACGTGCTCGTGCTCTCCGTGTTTCCCCCGCCGACCGTCGCCGGGGCGCTCGGGGCGGTATTCGCCGCCGGGCGGCTTGGGGCGGACGGCGAGCTGAGGTCCGTGGCCGGCCGGCCCGTTGGTCCCGCGGGTGGGCAGTACCTGGCCGTGGGGCTGGCGCTGCCGTTCCTCGTGCTGGCGCTCGCCAGGCACGGGAACCTAGCGTGCGTGCTACTAGCGTCGGGGGTTCCCGTGGCGGCCGGAACGGGGATCGCGCTGCGGGCGGGGCGGGTGGCCCGGACGTACAGCGAGGCCGGCGAGGCCCTGGCGGACACGCTGGTGGCGCACACGGCGCTGGGTGAGCGGGCGCGGATCGCCCGCGAGCTGCATGACGTGGTCGCGCACCACATCTCGATGATCGCGGTGCAGGCGGAGACCGGGCGGCTGACGATCCCCGGGCTGCCGGAGGCCGGGGGGCGGCGATTTCTTGAGATCGGCGACACCGCGCGGGCCGGGCTGACTGAGATGCGGCGGCTACTCGGCGTGCTCAGGGAGGACGCGGCGGACGCGGCCGATACCGCCGCGGGGACGCGCGAGCCTGGGTCGCGGGGGCCTGGGGTGAGCAGGCAGCCACAGCCAGGACTCGCCCAGCTCGGCGAGCTGATCGACGCCGCACGGGAGGCGTCGGTGGCGGGAACCCGGCTGATCATCTCCGGGCCGGTCGCGCCGCTTGACCCGGGCGTCGAGCTCGCGGCTTACCGCATCGTGCAGGAGGCGCTGACCAACGCGCGGCGGCACGCTCCCGGCGCGGCGGTCGACGTGGAGCTGCGCTACGGTGCCGGCATGCTGCGGCTGCGCGTGCGTGACAACGGACCGGGACCGGTTGGTGGCGTGGTCAGAGGCTTCACCGCCAGGCCGGACGACCCGGGCGGCGGCGTTACCGAGCCTGTCAAGGACGCTGGGCACGGCCTGCTCGGGATGCGGGAACGGGCCTTCTCGGTCGGCGGGGCGCTGTACACCGGGGCGGCGCCGGGCGGCGGGTTCCTCGTCGAGGCGGTCCTGCCCGCGGAACCTGATCCCGTCCGCCGACCCCGTGCCTCCGTGGAGGCGGGCCGGTGAGCGCGGCAGTGAACGGGCCCGCGATCTCCGTCGTGGTCGCGGATGACCACGAGGTCGTGCGGGCCGGGTTCGCGGCGCTGCTTGACACCCAGCCGGACTTCACCGTGCTCGGCACGGCGGCGGACGGGGCGGACGCGGTTTCCGTCTGCCGTGCGCTGCGGCCGGACGTCGTGCTGATGGACATCCGGATGCCGGGCACCGACGGGATCGAGGCGACCCAGCGGCTGACGGCCGGGGAAGACCCGCCCAAGATCCTCATCCTGACGACGTTCGACCTGGACGAGTACGTCTTCGACGCGCTGCGGGCGGGGGCGAGCGGTTTCCTGCTCAAGGACGTGACCGCCGAGCGGCTGTTCGAGGCGGTCCGCGTGGTCGCGGCCGGCGAGGCGCTGCTCGCCCCGGCGGTGACGCGCAGGCTGATCAGCGAGTTCGCGCGGCTTCGGCCGCAAGCTGTTGCCGGGGTACCGGGAGCGGCGGGCCGTCCGGGCGCGCTCGCGGCGCTGACGCCCCGGGAGACCGAGGTGCTGTGCCTGGTCGCCGAGGGCCTGTCCAACACGGAGATCGCGGGGCGCCTCGTGGTCACCGAGGAAACGGTGAAAACCCACGTGAGCCGGATCCTGTCAAAGCTCGGCCTGCGCGACAGGACCCAGGCGGTCGTT
>JAWWPV010001159.1:0-3014 GCA_033854775.1 Trebonia sp. | reverse complement strand
TGGCCATGCGGCCGGATCGTGCCGGATGGGAGTCGACTCGTTGTCGGTTGTCGATCCTCAGTTGCGCGTACGCGGGCTGGCGGGTCTCAGGGTGGCTGATGCGTCGATCATGCCGGAGATCGTGTCGACCAACACCAACGCGGCCACGGTGATGATTGCGGAGAAGGCGGCTGACCTGTTGCTGTGACCGGCCGCCGCTAGTCAGACCTCGCCCAGGGGGACGTCGGGGTCGGTGAGGCGGCCCAGGTCCACAGGGCCGGCGCGGCGGATGAGGGACTGGATGGCGTCGTTGACGTCCCAGACGTTGACGCTCATCCCGGCCACGACGGAGCCGCCGCTGAGCCAGAACGCGATGAACTCCCCGGACTCCGGCTCGCCGCGGCAGGCGACCTGCTGGCGGAACGGGTCTTGGCGGCCGCCCCGGCTGGTGTCTGATCAAGCCTGTGCGCGGTGATGTTCAATTTTTCCAGCTTTACGCCGCAGGGGTGTCCTCTCCGGACGGGCTCGTCCGTCCTTCTCACGGGTGGCGCTCGCCACCACGCGGAGAGAAACGAGGAGACCGATGACCAGCAAGACCACCACAGCAGGGTCCGACACCGACCGGCAGGCCATTCTCGACGTGCTCGCGGGCTTGTACAAGGCGTGGGAAGCCAACGACGCCGAGGCGTTCGTGGCCGACTACACCGACGACGCCAGTGTGGTCCAGCCCGGCGTCTACAAGAAGGACCGCGAGGAGATCCGCACTACGATGGCCGCAGGGTTCGCGGGCCCGCTCAGCGGGTCGCGGGCGACCGACCACCCGGCGGACATCCGTTTTCTCACCGACGACACGGCCGTAGTGATCAGCGAGGGCGGGATCATCTTCCCTGGGCAGGACGCTGTCGCGAGCGAAGGGCTGGTGCGCGCGACCTGGGTGCTGGTCAGGCGCGACGGCGGCTGGCGCATCGCCTGCTACCACAACAGCCCCGCCAGCTAGGGTGTCGTCTTCCAGATGCGGGGCGTTCCCTTCCGGGGAGCCGCCCCGCACCTGGATCCGAACAGTTCCGGGGCCATAACAGCGTTGGCACAGTCGTGATCGCCAAAGTAAAACGGTGTGGACCTGGTCCGCCGAACGGAAGGAACCTTGACGATGACGCAGTATGTGGCCTTGTGCTACTACGACCGGAACCAGTATTGGGACTCACCGCCGGAGACGGAGTTCTCCCCCGAGTACACGGAGTTCGCCCGGCGGGCCACCGAGGCCGGGGTCATGCGCGGCGGCGAAGCTCTGCACCCGGTGGCTATGTCGACCACCATCACCGTGTCGGGCGGCAAGGGCGGTGACGTCCTGCTGGTCGACGGCCCTTACGCCGAGGCGAAGGAGGTCTTGGGTGGGTACTTCCTGCTGGAGGTGGCCGACCTCGACGAGGCCATCGCGTGGGCGGCGCAGATCCCGGGCGCCTGGCGGGGAAAGATCGAGCTTCGCCCGATAGCCCCGGTACACGCCTAGGAGCACCCGGGCATGAACGCCACCGACACCCTGGCCGAGGTGCTGAGGAGCGAAGGTCTCAGGGTGCTGGCCACGCTGGCCAGGACCGTCGGCGATCTGGCCGTCGCCGAGGACGCGCTCTCCGAGGCCACGATCACCGCCCTGGACACTTGGCCCAAAACGGGAATCCCTGATAATCCGCGGGCCTGGCTGGCGGTGGTCGCCCGGCGCAAGGCGCTTGACCTGCTGCGACGCGAGTCAGCCCGGGCCGCCAAAGAGACCGCCGCGTTCCGGTGGGGAACCGAGGCCGCGCCGGACCAGATCGAGGAGGCGATCGAGGCGATGGAGCCAGAGACCTCTCTGCGCGACGATATGCTGCGCCTGATCTTCACCTGCTGCCACCCGGCGCTTGGCCGTGAGGCTCAGGTGGCCCTCTCGCTGCGAACACTTGCCCGGCTCGAGGTGCCGGCCATCGCCCGCGCCTTCCTGGTGTCTGAGACCACCATGGCGAAGCGCCTGGTACGGGTCCGCTCCAAGATCGCCACGGCCCGCATCCCGTACGCGATTCCCTCCGATGCTGAACTTCCCGGCCGGCTGGCCGCAGTGCTGGCAGTGGTGTACCTGATCGCCACCGAGGCCCACGCCCCGACAGGCGGGGACGCGGTGGCCCGTGTTGATCTCGAGGCCGAGGCGATCCGGCTGGCCCGCTTGCTGGCCGGCCTGATGCCCGACGAGCCCGAGACACTCTCTCTGCTTGCCTTGTTGCTGCTGACCTCGGCCCGCACCTTCGCCCGCACCGACGCCGACGGTAACCCGGTGACCCTGGCGGACCAGGACCGCACCCGCTGGAACCGCGCCGCGATCGCGGAGGGTTCGGCGTGGCTGTCCGAGGCGGTGGACCGGTCTGGCGGGGTCGCCGGGCCCTATCAGATCCAGGCTCACCTCGCCGCGGCCCACTCCACCGCGCCTAGCTGGCAGGAGACAGACTGGGACCGGATCGTCGGCCTCTACGACTTGCTCGGGTCGATCACGGCCAACCCGGTAGTGGCGCTCAACCGGGCGATTGCGGTTACCGAACGCGACGGCCCCGAGGCGGGATTGGCTGCCCTGAAGACCATCGTCGGCCTGGAATACTCACATCTGTGGCACGCCGCCCTGGCGGACAACCTGCGTCGGCTCGGCCACACGAGCGAGGCTGCTGGAGAACTTCACACCGCAGTGACCCTGGCGCCCAGCCAAGCCGAACAGCGCCTCCTGCAGGACCGGCTGCGCGGTGTCCGATCCGAGCTCCGCTGACGGCCTTTCCAGCCGTCCTGGATTTTCTCGCCGGATGTGTCCTCCACCGGGTCCCGAAGCACTTCCTGCTGGACGTCGCCGGGCTTGGTAGTGTCCGGCCCGGCCAGGCTCCCAGTTTTGGGCCGTTCGACGCGGTCCTCGCCGATGCCGGGATCAGGACCGTGCTCTGCAACGTCGCGACGCCCCGCATGAACGCGATCGCCGAACGCTGGATCGGCGGATGCCGCCGTGAGCTCCTGGACCGCACTCT
>JAWWPV010001158.1:0-6595 GCA_033854775.1 Trebonia sp. | reverse complement strand
CCCCCGGCTACTCGACGGTCATAGCCGGCCCGTTGCCACAACCATCCGGCGGAACGGGCTCCGAGGTGCGGCGGGAGTGCCGGGAGGGCGCGCGCGGGCGATAAGCCGGGGGGAAGGCGGGAAGATAACCGCACGGGGACGAGGTCGCCCGCGCACGGCATGCCGGCCCGCCATACCGACCGGGAGATGATCTTGCGCGGGTCGGCGCGGTGCGCGTACCTGGCGGCGACCTCCCTGACCTCAGTGAGCAGCCCCTCCGACAGCGTGGTGGGCCGCAGGCCGAGCGCGAGGAAGTGGTCGTTGCGGACGGCGAGGTCGTTCTCCTCCGCCTCGACCCGCGGATTCGGCAGGAACGCGATCTCACCGCCGGTGGTGTCGGCGATCAGCTTGGCGAGGTCGATCACCCGGTGCGTCTCGGTGACCTGGTTGAGCACCATGGGCCGCTCGCCCGCCTTGGGCGGGTGGGAGATGGCGAGCTCGACGCACGCCGCGGTGTCCTTGATGTGGATGAAGGCGCGCGTCTGCCCGCCGGTGCCATGGACGGTGAGCGGATGGCCGATCGCGGCCTGCATGAGGAAGCGGTTGAGCACGGTGCCGTAGTCGCCGTCGTAGTCGAAGCGGTTGATCAGCCGTTCGTCGAGGGCGGTCTGGTCGGTCTGGGTGCCCCAGACGATGCCCTGGTGCAGGTCGGTGATGCGCACCCCGTCGTTCTTGGCGTAGAACGCGAACATCAGCTGGTCGAGGGTCTTGGTCATGTGGTAGACCGACCCGGGGTTGGCCGGGTGGAGGATCTCCCGCTCGAGCTCGCCGGCCGGGGTCGGCACCTTGACCGTCAGGTAACCCTCGGGGATGGGCGCGGAGCCGGACCAGCCGTAGCCGTAGACGCCCATCGTGCCCAGGTGCGCGATCGCCGCGTCCACCCCCGTGTGGACGAGGGCGGTCAGCAGGTTGTGCGTGGCGCGGACGTTGTTGTCGACCGTGTACCGCTTGGCGGCCGGGGACCGCATGGAGTACGGCGCGGCCCGCTGCTCGGCGAAGTGCACGATCGCGTCGGGGCGCAGCTCACGCAGGACCGAGGTGAGCCGGTCGTACTCGGTGGCGAGGTTGAGGTCGATGAAGCCGATCTCGCGGGCCGACACCTCGCGCCATGCCCGCAGCCGGTCGCCGATGGCCGTGATCGGGGTCAGCGAGCCGACCTCGAGGTCGATGTCGATCTTCCGGCGGGACAGGTTATCCAGGATGGTGACGTCATAGCCGCGTTCGGATAGGTACAGCGACGTTGGCCAGCCGCAGAAACCGTCACCACCCAGTACAAGGACGCGCATTTCTGAACCCCCCTTGCTCAGCGAAAAACGCGCCGACCCCGTGCCCAGTATTCAACCGACTGCACTGCGTAGCCGATTTGGGGCATAAAACCAGACATCCACGCGCTCGACGCTCCCCGTGTGGGGAATCTTAGGGGAAAAGCGCGGACCGGGTCGCGCTATGCGGTCAATTGGGCGCGCGTCGGACGTGCCAGGCGGAGCCGCGCACCCGTTCCGCTGAACTTCGCCAAAACCAGGGACGACCTCAAGCCCTCCGCTAAACCTCGGCGCGGGCCGCGGGGGTCAGCAGTTCGCCGACCGCCTCCACCAGGCGTGTTATCTCGTAGGAGACCTGGCGGGTGTCACATTCCGGCGCGGCGAGCACCGCGAGGCACGAGCCGTCGCTGATCGCCTTCACGAACATCAGCCCGTGGTCCATCTCGACGAGCGCCTGCACGGGCGTGCCCGCCTCCATGATCCGGGCGGCACCAACGATGAGGCTGGTCAGCCCCGAGGTGATCGCGGAGAACTGCTCGACGGCCTGGCTGGGGATGCCCGCGGACAGTGCCAACGGCACTCCGTCGGCGGACACCACGATCGCGTGCGCGATGTCCGCCACGCGGGTGGTGAAATCGGTGACCAACCAGTTCAGGTCCTCGCGGTATGCGCCGGTCAACGGCTGTTCTCCTCTCCTGCGAGCGGTGCCCGTCCCGTCGAACCCGCCTGAACGGCGTCACGGCTGCCGAGCTGGAACCCGGACAGGCGGCTGCGCAACGCCTCCGGCGAGCGTCGGCGTGACGGGACTTGCTCTTGGTGCACGGCCTCCTGGTACGGGACACCCTGCGGGGCCATTCCGTCAAGAGGCGCGGCAAGAACCGGCGCCCCGGCGCCTGGCGCCGCGAAGGGCCCGGAACCCGGCAGGCCGCCGCCCGGGTAGGAACTCGTCCGCGGCACGCGGCGCGGCAGGCCCGAGGCGGTCAGCCCGGCCTGGTCGGGATCGGCGCTGCCGCCGCCCGTCGCGCCGTTCCCCTCCGGCTGCCACCCGGCCGCAAGCTCCGCCGCGGACGTGGCGGCACCGGCGGACGGTCGCTTGGCGGCGAACCACGCCGTCGACCGCCCTTCTTGCCCTGTGTGCCCTGGCCGCCCGCCCGGCCCGCCCGGCCCGGACGGGAGCAGCTGCTCGCCGCTCGCGGCGAGCCCGGTGCGATGCCGCCCGGTCATGTACCGGCCGGCGCCGGGCGCCGACCGGATGGTTGTCACCGGACCCGTGGCGTCGATGCCAAACGCCCGGGAGTAGCTGCCCGCCTCGGGCGCCTGCTCATGCTTGGCGAGCGTGCCTGGCAGCCAGACCAGGGCGGACAGCCCCTGCGGGGTGCCTGGGCGGAGCTTGACCCTGATCCCGTGCCTGCCGGCCAGGCGGGCCACGGCGTACAGCCCCATGTGCCTGGAGATGGACACGTCCACCACGGGCGGGTGGTCGAGGCGCCAGTTCATGTCCGCCAGCCGGCTCGTCGAGACTCCGACGCCGTCGTCGCGGACCTCGACGAGCACCCCGCCGCTGCTCAGCTCCATGACGGTGACGCGGACCTGGGTGCTCTGCGGCGAGAACATCGTGGCGTTCTCGATGAGCTCGGCGAGCAGGTGCACGACGTCGGCCGCGGCCTGCCCGGAGATCATGATCCCGGGCTGGACGGCGAGCGCCACCCGGCTGTACTGCTCGATCTCGCTGGCGGCGGCGCGCGCCACGTCGGTGAGCGGTACCGAGTCTGTCCACTTGCGAACCGGCTCCTCGCCCGCGAGCACGAGCAGGTTCTCCGAGTTCCGCCGCATCCGGGTGACCAGGTGGTCCATGGAAAACAGCTTGGCCAGCTGATCCGGATCGTCCTCGCTCTGCTCCATGACGTCGACCATGCGGGCCATCCGCTCGATCAGCGGCACGCTGCGCCGCGACAGGCTGATGAACATCGAGTTGAGGCTGCCCCGCAGCTGCGCCTCGTTGCCGGCCAGCCGCACCGCCTCGGCGTGCACCTGGTCGAACGCGCGCGCCACCCGGCCGATCTCATCGGTGGACTGCACGCCGATCGGCTCGACCATGGGGGGCCCGTCGGCGCCGTCCGTGCCCGCGGCCGCGGCCGCCACCCGCGCGGGCAGCCGGACGGCCGCGATCTCAAGCGCGTCCGCCTGGAGCCTGCGCAGCGGGTTTACGAGGGTGCGCCCGACCAGCGCGGTCGTGAGGAGCACGAGCAGTACTGCCACGCCGCTTACCATGGCCGTCAGCACGGCCGAGTCAAGGGCGCCGTGCTCAAGCGCCTGGCTGCGGGTGACGATCGCGTCCGTGACCTGGGTCTCGATCGAGCGCATCTGGCTGAGCTCCGCGGTCATGTCGGTATACCAGGTGGCCGCCACGGTGGCCTGGTCGAAGCCGAGCGAGGTCGCGGTGCCGATCTTTTCGAAGGTGAGCCGCGGATCCGCGGTCAGGCTCACGAAACCCTCGATGAGCTGCGCGTCGTTGGCCTGCGGGCCGGCCACGGTGGCCAGGTAGGCGTTGGACTGCGCCGTCGTCGCCGCGTCGCTGAAGTCCGTCAGGTCGTTGAACTCCAGACCCTGCGAGGTGGTGAGCCCGCCGAGCCCGCCGGCGTCAGAGAGCGATTGCGCGGCGGCGACGTTGTTGTACGGCCCGCCGGTTGGATCGCCGGCGGTCCGCTTGCCGGTCCCCGCGTCGTTGACCGACGACTCGATCAGCGTGCTGTAGATGAACGCCCGCTGCTGCGACGCCTGGTCCTTGGCCCTGGACAGCCCGCCGAGCGCGCGCACCTCGTCGGCGAGTGCGGCGTCGCCGCTGCCGCTCGTGATCTCGTCGTTGAGCACGAACAGGTCGCCGATCGAGTTCGTGTAGTTGGAGATGACCTGGGCCGCCGGCTCGCCAGCCAGCTCACTGCGCAGCCCGGGGAGGCTGTCGATCATGGTGACGACGCTCTGGGCCTTGGACTGGACGCTCAACGGGAACGCCGGGCCGATGGCGGCGGCGAGCGTCGCAACCTGCTGCGCGTCGGCGTCGGTGATCTTCTCGGCGGCCACGACGTCCGCCTGCGACCTTGCCGCTGCCGTGGTGATCGGCCTGGCGACCGCCGGCTCCGCCTTGGCCGTGGTCGCGTCCACGGCCAGGACCTCGTAGGCCGCGTAGCCGGCGGCCAGGTCGCGCTCGTCCTCAAGGGCCTGCGCCAGGTGGGTGGCCTGCGCGCCGAGGAGGGCGACCTGCGCGGTCCTGCCGTACGCGTCCGAGGTGCTGATCGCATCCGTGACCCGCAGCCCGCCGAAGACCAGGCCGGCGACGCTCGCCACGAGGAAGACCGAGATGAGCCGCGCGGACACCGGCCAGTTGCTGAGTGATAGCCGCACCGGCCGCCGGGCGACCCGCCTCGGCTTCCCGCCCGTGTGCCGCCCCGCGCCCGGGCCGTTGCCCGCGGGGCCGTTGCCCGATGAGCCGGTGGCCGGGTTGCCATTGGGGGGCGTGCTCGTGCTTACGATCATTTCCGCACCCGCCCCGCCCCGCGGACCATCCCCGTGCGCGCACCGGACAGCACCGACCGCCCGCCTCGCCGCTCGTCGTCGAGCGCCCCAGGGCTTTTCATCGCTCTGCCCTCGCCTGTGTTCATGTCTCAGCCGCAGATAAATATCGACATGAGCCGACCGCGGCGCGGGAAGAGGTTGTCGTGCAAGCCCCGCAGTTAGCTAGCGAGATTGTAAAACGCGACATGCCCGAAATTCGCCGAAATCGCGATTTACGGGAAAAACACCCGATCGTGCCATCATTGCACTTTATTGCCGTTGACCTCGATAAGCGCGCTGACGTGCACTTTTCTCGCCGGTCGCCCCGGCCCCGTCTTGCGGCGCTTCGCCCGGCGCTAGGCGAGCAGGAACTTCATCGCGTCGAGCGCCGCCTCGATGTTCGCGACCGAGTTGGCGTACGACAGCCGCAGGAACCCCTCGCCCCACGGGCCGAAGGCCGTCCCGGCCAGGCACGCCACCCCCGCCTCGCTGAGCAGCCGCCCGGCCAGGTCGGTGGCCGGCACTCCAGTTCCCGAAATGTTGGGGAATGCGTAGAATGCCCCGTCGGGCAGGGCGCAGCTGATCCCGGGAATCGCGTTCAGCCCGGCGACGATCACGTCGCGCCGCCGCCGGAACTCCGCCAGCATGGCGGCCACCCCGTCCTGCGGCCCGTCGAGCGCGGCGATCGCCGCGTACTGGCTGAACGCCGAGGTGCAGGAGACCGAGTTGATCGCCAGCCGCGTCACCGGCTCCACGAGCGATGGCGGGAACACCCCGAAGCCAAGCCGCCACCCCGTCATCGCGTACGTCTTCGACCAGCCGTCGAGCAGCACGGTCCGCGCTTCCATCCCGTCGAACTCAAGCACCGACGCGTGCGGCCCCGCGTACCGCAGGGCCCAGTAGACCTCGTCGGAAAGCACGACGAGGTCGTGCCTGATGGCCAGCTCCGCGATGGCCGCGCAGTCCTCCCGCGTCAGCGCGGAGCCGCAGGGGTTGTGCGGCGAGTTGATGATCAGCAGCCTCGACCGCGGCGTGATCAGCGAGGCGAGCTCATCGACGTCGATCCTGAAGCCGTTACCCTCGCGCAGCGGCACCGGCACCGGCGTGGCACCGGCGAAGGAGGTGATCGACTCGTACATCGGGAACCCGGGGTCGGGGTAAAGCACCTCATCCCCCGGCCCCGCGAGCGCGAGGATCGTGAAGAACATGATCGGCTTCGCCCCCGGCGTCACCACCACCCGGTCAGGGGAGATGCCCCGCAGCCGCCCGGTCCTGTCGAGGAACGCCGCGACCGCCTCGCGCAGGGCGGGAATCCCCGGCGCGGGCACGTAGTGCGTCTGCCCGCCGAGCAGCGCGTCGACCGCGGCACGCGAGATGTGCTCGGCCGTCGGGAAGTCGGGCTCCCCGATCTCCAGGTGGATCACAGTCTTCCCGGCGGCCTCCAGCGCCTTGGCCCGGGCCAGCACCTCAAACGCTGACTCAGTCCCCAGCCGCCCCATCCGCTCCGCAAGCCGAATTTCGGTCATATCGGCCATGTTAAGTTTTCACTCCCCACCAGGTAACCCCGGGACCCGATCCGTGGCGCCGGCCTGTCCGCCGCCGTCCCCTCCGCGATTGCCACCCACGAGTATCCCGAACGAATTCGGCTTACTCTCGACGGCGTCACCCAACCTGCCAAGGCGCACCACGCCCTTTGCCCGCTTCCGGCCCGGCAGCCCCACTTCTCGGGTCCCCAGGGCCGG